>CAKPKU010000006.1 GCA_934167365.1 uncultured Clostridia bacterium | reverse complement strand
TTTATTTATTTTAATTTTTTTATTCATATGTTATCTCCCTAAAAAATACTTGTTAAAATATTATATTAAAATAAATTATATTTCAAGTATAAAATTAATATTATATTTTTTCTTATTATTTTTAAATAAGATGACAATGGAAAAAAAGTATATATTCGTAATAAAAAAATAATAGATTATTAAGGAGGTTTTATGGAAAAGTTTAAAAATAATAAATTAATTTATTTAATTATATGTATTATAACCATAATAATATGTTTAATTATATATATTGCAAAAAATAATGATAATACATATGTTATTGAAAATAATATGATAAATAATAATACAAATAATTTTATTTCAGAAGAGGAAAAAAATGAAAAAGAGGAAACCGTATTTATTCACATTATAGGTGAAGTAAATAACCCAGGTGTGGTTGAAGTAAAAAAAGGTTCACGAATTAAAGATGTTATAGAGCAAGCAGGTGGACTAACTGAAAACGCAGATATAGAAAAAGTAAATTTAGTTTATGAAGTAAGTGATGGCCAAAAAATAAATATACCAGATAAAAATGAAACAAAAGAAGATAAATTAAATGAGAATAATTATGTTAGCACAGAAAATGAAAATAATGTAATAATTGGAAAAATGAATAAGGAAAATAAAAAAGTTAATATTAATACAGCAACACAAACTGAATTAGAAACAATAACTGGAATAGGACCATCAACGGCATCAAAAATTATAAAATACAGGTCTGAAAATGGAAAATTTAAAAATATAAATGACATAAAAAATGTATCAGGAATAGGAGATGCAAAATTTAATAGTATAAAAGATGAAATTACGGTATAAGTCAATTTACTTGACCAAAAGTACAAAATGGGCTATAATAACGTGGTATTATGAAGAGGAGGAACGGAAATGTTAAATGCGATAGGAGTAACAGTAAGGTTTGGAAAAAGAACTTTATTTGAAGATGTAAATATTAAATTTAATAAAGGATGTTGTTATGGAATAATTGGTGCAAATGGAGCAGGAAAATCAACATTTTTAAAGGTATTATCAGGAGAGCTTGAACCTAGTAAAGGTGAAGTATCAATGGAAAAAGGAGAACGTTTATCTGTATTAAAGCAAGATCACTTTGCATATGAAGAACACACAGTAATAAATACAGTAATAATGGGAAATCAAGAGCTATATAAAATAATGCAAGAAAAAAATGAAATATACGCAAAACCAGATTTTTCAGAAGAAGATGGAATGATAGCTGCAAAGTTAGAAGAAAGATTTGCAGAGCTAGATGGATGGAATGCTGAATCTGATGCAGAAGTTTTATTAAATGATTTAGGAATTGATAGTAGTAAACATTATAAATTAATGAGTGAACTAGAAGCAAAAGAAAAGGTTAAAGTATTATTAGCTCAAGCATTATTTGGAAATCCAGATATTCTACTATTAGATGAGCCTACTAACGATTTAGACTTAAAAAGTATTAGCTGGTTAGAAGAGTTTTTAATTAATTTTGAGAATACAGTAATAGTTGTTTCTCATGATAGATATTTTTTAAATAAAGTTTGTACACATATTGCAGATGTAGATTTTGGAAAAATAAAAGTATACCCAGGAAATTATGATTTCTGGTATGAATCAAGTCAGTTAGCATTAAAACAAATGAAAGATGCAAATAAAAAGAAAGAAGAAAAAATTAAAGAGCTTCAAGATTTCATTGCAAGATTTAGTGCAAATGCATCAAAATCAAAACAAGCAACTTCAAGAAAAAAATCATTAGAAAAAATTGAACTAGATGAAATAAAACCTTCAAATAGAAAATATCCATATGTTGATTTTAAACCAGATAGAGAGCCAGGAAAAGACATATTACAAGTAAAAAATATTTCAAAAACAGTAAATGGAGAAAAGTTACTTGACAATATATCATTTACAGTTAAACAAAATGATAAAATAGCATTATTAGCAGATAATGAAAATGCAAAAACATTATTATTCCAAATAATAGCAGGGGAAGTTGAGCCTGATGAAGGAGAAATAATTTGGGGAACAACAATAACAAATGCATACTTTCCAAAGGATAACAGTTATCTATTTGAATCAGATGATAGTATTACTGATTGGTTAAGACAATATTCAAAAGATCCAGATGAAACATATGTAAGAAGCTTTTTAGGAAGAATGTTATTTTCAGGAGAGGAAGCACTAAAAAAAGTAAATGTTTTATCAGGAGGAGAGAAAGTAAGATGTGTACTTTCTAAAATAATGTTATCTGGAGCAAACTTTTTAATATTTGATGAGCCTACAAACCATTTAGACATGGAAAGTATTACATCTTTGAATGATGGAATGATTAAATTTAAAGGAAATATGATATTCACTTCACACGACCATCAATTAACACAAACAGTAGCAAATAGAATAATAGATATAAAAGCAGATAAAGTGGTTGACAGAGAAGTGACTTATAATGAATATTTAGGAATAGAGTAAATAAATATTTATGAGAAAATTAAATTTATAAATGTTAGATTATTTATAAGAATTTTAAATAAAAAAGTTATTAAAACATGTTGATTGTTTTAATAACTTTTTTATTGATTAAAATATAGTAATATATTACTTAAAAATAAATTAAGTTATATATTCGAAAGAAAAAAATAAAGCAGAGTTAGTATTTATAATGATAGAATTTGTATTTTTTTGCCTTGTTAAAACCAAAAAAATGTGATACCATACCAAAAGTGAGATAATAAAATTTACAATTATTCGGAGGAAATGATGAGTACTAATTTATCAAGAGAAAAACGAGAGCTATTATTAGAAAATATAAATATAATGAGGGAAAAACTACAAGATGATACAAATTTACTTAATTCTCTAAATGAAATAGAAAAAGAGCTAAAAAGAAAAAAATATGGACTAGTATGGGAAGAGCATGAAGAAAAAATAGATAAAGAAATAAAAAATAAAATACCAGTATTTGAAGAGCTTATGGAATTGGAGATTAAAAAAAATAAAGAAGGAAAAACGAATTTTATTTTAGAAGGAGATAATCTTCATAGTTTATATTTATTAGAAAAAACACATAAAAATAAAGTAGATTTAATAATTATTGACCCACCATATAACAGGGGTTTAAATGATTTTGTATATGATGATAATTACATAGATAAAACAGATTCATTCAAGCACAGTAAATGGATTTCATTTATGAATAAAAGGTTAATAATTGCAAAAAAACTTTTAAAAGATAATGGAGCAATTTTTATAAATATAGATGATAACGAATTTGCACAACTAAAATTATTATGTGATGATATATTTGGAGAGGAAAATTTCATTTCATGTTTCCCATGGCATAACAGAACATCAGTGCAAAATGATACTGATATTAGCATTAATCACGAATATATAATAGCATATGCAAAAAAACGTAGAAAAACGAATCGTAGATTAAAAGCTAGTAATAAAGATGAATGGTATAGCTTAAATGATTTTGTAATTCAACCAAAAGAAACAGACTCATCAAAATATTCAAATCCAGACAATGACCCTAGGGGACTATGGAAAGCAGACCCATTTGATGCACCAAATGTAAGACCAAACTTAACATATGAAATACAAAACCCAGTAACAGGAATTACATATATGCCACCAAAGGGAAGATGTTGGAGAACAGAGCCAGAAAAATATCAAAAATTATTAGAAGACAACAGAATAGTTTTTGGAAAAAATGGAAATTCAAAACCACAGCTAAAAGTATTTTATAATGAAGTAAAAATGAAGGGAGAAATACGAAATAGTTGGTTTGATTCAGATGTTTACTACACATCAACAGAAGGTAAAAAGGAATTTTTATCAATATTACCTGATAAAAAAATCTTTAACACACCAAAGCCAGTAAATTTATATAAAGAAATAATAAAAATGGCAATATCACCAATGCAAAAAGATCCAGTAATACTAGATTTTTTCGCTGGATCTGGAACAGTAGCACAAGCAGTTTTAGAAGAGCTTGGAGGAAAAAATGCACAATTTATTTTATGCAATAGTAATGAAAGCAATATATGTAAAGAAATAACATACGAAAGAGCAAAAAGAGTTATAGAGGGATATAAAAATTCTAAAGGATATAATGTACAAGGAATAGAAAGCAATTTGAAATATTATAAAGTAAAATACATTGAAAAAAATAATAATGAAGATGAAGGATATTATATAGTAAATGAACTTTCAAAATATGCTAGGGAATTAGCACAATTAGAATATGCGGATGACATAAAAAATGAAAAAATAAAAATATTATATTCAGATGAAGAAATTGATAATTTTGCAAATAATCCTGAAAGTTTAAATAAATGCAAAATTATATTTTTGGACAATAATGCATTAATAACAGAAGAACAAATAGAAAAATTTGAAAAAAATAATATACAAATATTTTATATTCCAGATTATTATTTTGAAAATGAAATAATGGAGGTTGAACAATGGTAGGAATTAAATTAAAAGATTTTCAGACAAAATGTGTTGAAACATTATTAGAACAAACAACATTTGGTGAAAAAAAGGAAATTTTGATACAAGCGCCTACGGGAAGTGGAAAAACAGTAATGTTATTAGAATACATAGACAGATTTTTAACAGAAAATAAAAATTATGTATTCATATGGTTAACACCAGGCTCTGGAGAGCTAGAAGAGCAAAGCAGAAATAAAATGATAAAGTTATTAAAAAATAGAACAACAAAAACATTATCAGATGTATTAACAAATGGATTTGAAATGCAAGACACAGCATTTATAAATTGGGAAAATGTAACCAAAAAAGGAAATACAGCATTACGAGAGCTAGAAAAAAGTAATTTATATGACAGAGTTGAAAGTGCACAAAATGAAGGAATAAAATTCATAGTAATCATAGATGAGGAACACAGAAACAAAACAGAAAAAGCAGAAAGTATAACACATTTATTTAATCCAGAATATATAGTTAGAGTTTCTGCAACAACAAAGCGTAATGATGAAGCATATAACATAAAAATTGATGAAATGGAAGTAATTAATTCAGGATTAATCACAAAATCTTTATATATAAATCAAGGTATAGAAGATAATATTGTACTAAATGATGAAATAGAATATTTATTACAATTAGCAATAAATAAAAGAAGAGCAATACGAAATGCATGTACAGAAAATGGAGTAAATTATAATCCACTAGTAATAATTCAATTACCAAGCATGAGCCAACAGTTAATAGAAAAAATAGAAAACTATTTATATAATCAAGGATTTACATACGAAAATGAGCTATTAGCAATATGGCTTGCAGATAGAAAAGAAAACATAGAAAATATTAGCGAAAATACAAGTAAACAATGTTTTTTAATAATGAAACAAGCAATATCAACAGGTTGGGATTGCCCAAGAGCAAAAGTATTAGTAAAAATAAGAGAAAATATGCATGAAGATTTTGAAATACAAACACTAGGAAGAATACGTAGAATGCCAGAAGGAACACATTACGGAAATGATACATTAGATAATTGCTATTTATACACATTTGATGATGAATATACAGAGACAGTAAAACAAGAGCTAGGAAGACAAGCTGCTAATGTAAAAAGTGTATTTTTAAAAGATGAATATAGAAATTTTTCACTAAAAAAGGAAACTAAAAATACAGATGTAGATAATTTTGCACCAAGAGAAGCTTTTTATGCAATATATGAATATTTTGTTCAAAAATATGAACTAACAAAAGAAGATGATGCAAAAGAAAAATTAGAAAAAGCAGGATATAATTTCAATCAAAATATTACAAACGAAGTAGTACAAGGAAATGCAATTGAATTAAATAAAAGAAACTTTATAAATAGTGAAAAAATAAAAATTCAAAGCACAGTAGATACATATAAAAATGGACATGATTTAAGACATTCAATAACTATAATAGCATCAAGAATAGGTATGATATATCAATACTTATCACCAATATTACAACGTTTATTTTTAGGGAATGTAGTATTTGAGCAAAAAATATTAAATTTATCAAAAAAAGAATTTTATGCATTTATTATAAATAATGAAAGAAGATTAGAATATGATATTTTAGAAGCTGTTATACAAAAAAGAGAACAAAGGGTAAAATTACAAACAGAATTTAAAAAAATATCAGAATTTAAATTTCCAGAAAGGGCAATAATAAAATATAATAAAAAAGATAAAAAATTGCATGAAATGAGCAAAAATGTATATTATGGATATCCATCAAGTTCACTAAAATCACAATGTGAAGAGAAGTTTGAAAATCATTGTGAAAAATCAGAAAAAATAAAATTTTGGTATAAAAACGGTGAATCATCAGAAGAATTTTTCTCAATAGTATATCTAGATAAAATGAATAAAGCATGGACTTTTTATCCAGATTATATAATAAAAGATATAGATGACAATATTTGGATAATAGAAACAAAAGGTGGAGAAGACTCATACGGTCATTCAAAAAATATAGATATAAAAATAGAAAATAAATATGAAGCACTAAAAACATATGCTAAAAAATATAATCTAAAATGGGGATTTATTAGAGATATAGATGACCAAATATTCATATCATTTGCAGATGAATATATAGATGATATGAAAGATGTAAATTGGCTAAATGTAAGAGCTATTTTATAAAAAAATAAAAAATATATAATAAATTATTAAAATAGAAAATATTAGAAATTTAAAATAATTTTAAAATAAAAAAATATAAAAATAAATTTAATTGTATAATAATAATCATATAAAATATTAAAGAATAAATTTAATTATTTTATTCATAATAATAATATAACTCAAATAAAAATAAAAAAGGTAAATATTTTAATATAAAATTTTTATAATTATATATACCTTTTGGAAAGGAAAGAGTTTTATTATGAAAGTGATTGATACAATAGCTCTAATACTAGTAATAATAGGAGCAATAAACTGGGGATTAATAGGAATCTTCGGATTTAATCTAGTAGAAACACTATTTGGAACAGCAACAGTAATTTCTAAAGTCATATATATATTAGTCGGAATATCAGGACTATGGGCAATAAAACTTATATTTGACTAATATAAAAATCAAAAGAGTGGTAAAAGATTATACAAAAATCATTGAATCTACAAATGTATTTTCAATGATTTTTATTTTTTTACAGTTAAATTTCATATAAATAAAATCTAGAGCTTAATAATACAAAATAAAAGTACCATATAAAAAAGTTGCTTTTAAGCCAATTTAAGCAAGTAGCTAATAATAATCTAAAAAATAACAATTTTAGATATACTTGAATAGTAATATTCTTAAAGTTTAAAAAAGAAAAAAATAACGCAAGATGTATTGACAATAATAAATGAACTGAGATATAATAATATCTGTACATAAATTCGTGTACATCCCAAGCAAGAATAATTGCAATGCCGGAAGGAGGGGAATATAATGTCAGAGATTAAAGTTAAAAATAATGAAAATTTAGATGACGCATTAAAAAGATTTAAAAGACAATGCGCTAGAAATGGTATATTACAAGAAGTTCGTAAAAGAGAACACTATGAAAAGCCAAGTGTAAAAAGAAAAAAGAAATCAGAGGCTGCAAGAAAAAGAAAGTTTTAATATAATATGATTTTATATTTATGAAGGGGTAAACAATATAAATAGTGTTTTACCTCTTTTTGTGTTTTTTAGAAAAATATAACTTTAATTAAAAATGCAAAAACAGTGCATATAGGAAAGGTAAGGGAGAATATATGTTAAAAGAAAAATTATTAGAAGACTTAAAAAATTCAATGAAAGAAAAAAACATAAATAGAAAAAATGTTGTACAAATGGTTAGAGCTGCAATATTACAGAAAGAAAAAGACAACAATATTGAATTAAATGATGAACAAATAATGGAAATAATTTCAAAAGAATGTAAAAAAAGAGAAGATTCGTTAGAAGAATACAAAAAGGCAGATAGAGCAGATTTAATAAACCAAATAGAAGAAGAAATAAATGTATTAAAAGAATATTTACCACAAAAAATGGAAAAATCAGAAATAGAAAAAATAGTAAAAGAAATAATCGAAGAAACTGGAGCAAGTTCAATGAAGGATATGGGAAAAGTAATGAAGCTTGCAAAAGAAAAATGTGGACTTTCTGCTGATGGAAGAGACATAAATCAAATTGCGAAAGAAATGTTGACTTAAGTCGTTTAATGTAGTAAAATATATATTGAATAATCAAACGATATAGATAGGAGGTAAAATATGAAAAAAATAAAAAAAATTTCAATTTTTATTTCAATATTTATATTTATGATGATATCTACAATAGTTTATGCAGATGAAATTAATATGTATAGAGATGGCGTAAATGGACAACAAAAAACAACAGATGGAATACTAACTACATTGCCACAGGATATAGAAGTACCAAAACAAGAACAACAAGACTCGGATAATTTATCAAAAGACTATATAAATCCAGATAGTTTTGATCCAAGCAGTTATAGTAATTTAGATGAAAGTACAGTAAAAAGATATGGAAGTAAATTTTTAGGAATACTAACAACAATATCTATTATAATTTCAGTAATAACTATTATGTTGGTTGGTTTAAAAATATTAGTATCAGCACCCAGTGAAAAGGCACAATATAAAGAACATCTAATGCCTGTTGTAATTGGTGCAATATTTATTTCATCGATAATGGCAATTATTACAACATTAGCTAATTTTGCAGAAAAAATATAAAGGAGGAATATACATATATGAAATTAACAAAGAAAATATTAGTTATAATTTTATGTATTTTTCTCATGTTACCAAGTTATACAAACGCTTTATCAATAAAGGACACATTAAATGGAGCAAAAGATTTTTTAGCAGCAGGTGATAGTGACAGTTCAAAATTATTCAACGAACAAGAACAAAGAAAAGGTGTAAGCGAATTATATTATTTTGGTTTAGGTATATCTATTATTTTAGCTATAATAATTGGAATTGTGCTTGGAATTCAAATTATAACATCAGGAGTTGAAGGCAAGGCAAAATATAAAGAAAAATTAATTCCTTATTGTGTGGGATGTGTTGTAGTATTTGGAGCATTAGGCATATGGCGATTAGCAGTTAAGTTAGTACAAGATATTTTTTAAAATGTTATTAATATTAAAAATATATATTATTAGGAGGTAAATTATTATGAAAAAAACTTTAAAAATTTTTATGATTGCTTTAATGGCATTTATGTTACTGTTTGTTGTTGTTCAACCAACAACAGTATTAGCTGATGATGTTTCAACTATTACAAATAGTATAAAAGCAACTGGTGAAGGGGATTCAGCCGCTTTAACAACTACTGCTAAAAAAATAACAAACTTAATTTGGGTATTATCAATTGTTATTGCAGTTATAGTACTTATGATTATAGGTGTTAAATACATAATTGGTGGTGTACAAGAGAAAGCTGAATACAAGAAATCTTTAATACCTGTTGTGGTTGGTATTGTAGTTATAGTATCAGCAACAACCATAGTAAAATTCTTATTCGGTTTTAATAGTTAGTAATAATATAAATCAAAAGATAAAATCTTATAAGCTTAAGGAATTAAGACTTATAAGGTTTTATTTTTTTATATATAAAATGTAAAAAAAATGTAAAGAAAATGTAATAATAATCAATAGTGTAATGTTGCGTAAAGAATAATTAAAAAAAATCGCAATCTATTAAATTGACTTAATAGTAAAAATTTATTACAGTTAATTTAATAAAGATATAATTTTGTTAAGGAGGAAATCTATGGGGTCATATTATATTCCAAGAAATACAAAAGGAGAAGGAAGACTATTTTACATATTTTCATATAAAGCTTTGGCATATACAGTTATAGGTATAGTTATAGGCTGGGTACTAAAGTGGATACTTGGTATTTTTGGAAAGATAATACCAGGAACCTCAAGTGTCTTTAACATTATAGGAATTATTTTTATTATAGTATTGGCACTTTTAGGATTTGCAATAGGTACATTTAAAGTACCACAAATTGACAGGTTTGAAATAACAAAAAAGGCTTCAGGTATAAATATAGATAAAGTATTGATAGGATCATTAAAATTTCACTTTAAAAAGGATAAATATTATGTTTATGATACAGACGAATTATTAAAGGAAGAAATAAAAAAGAAAATTCAAGAAGAAGCTGAAAACAAAGCAAAAATTCAAAAAGAGCGAAAGGAGAATAACAGATGAATGCAGAAGATATAATAAAATTTATTATAATAGGAATTATATTAGTAATTTTAATTTTACTTTGTGTGCTATTTTTTATGTATTATAAAGATAAGTTGCAAAAAAATAATGATGAAGATCAACCAACTGATAACAAGGATGAAAAGAAAGATAAAAAATCTATCTTTAAATTTATGGAATTTGACAATATTGAAGATAACATGATATCTCAAGATGGTGGCAAGCGTTATTTAATGGTTATTGAGTGTAAGGGAGTTAATTACGATCTTTTATCAGAGGTTGAAAAAACAAGTATAGAACAGGGTTTTTTACAATTTTTGAATACTTTAAAATATGAAATACAGATTTATGTACAAACAAGAAAAATAAATTTATCTAAAAGTACATCAAGATATAGAGAGCGATTAAAGGCAATAGAGCTAGATATGCGTAATGAAGAAATGAAATTTGAGGATATGAAAAGATCTAATGAATATACTAGAGCAGAATTAATAAAAGAAGCAAAGGAAGTTACAAAAAAGAAAAATTTGTATGAATATGGTAAAGATCTTATTGAAAATACAGAACAAATGAGTAAAGATAAAAATTTAACTACAAAGCAATATTATATAATTGTACCATATTATACAGAAGAAATTAGCTCTGCAGGTGATTATGATAAAAGAGAAATTAGTAGTATGGCATTTTCAGAATTATATACTAGAGCACAAGCATTGGTAAGTGGTTTATACGAATGTGAAGTTCAGGGTCATATAATGAATTCCTACGAACTTATTGAATTATTATATGTTGCATATAATAGAGAGCAATATGATAAATATGATTTTAATGAATATTTATTAAAGTCTGGGTATCAATATTTTTATTCAATTGCTCCAGATGTATTAGATAAAAGAATAGTAGCATTAGATGAGGAAATTAGAAAAAAAGCAAATGAAAAGGCAGTAGAAGCATTTGGCTTAGCTTCAAAAGAGGTTGTTAGAAAAAGAAAATTAATCGAAGATAGAGAAAAAAGAATGCAAGAATACATAGATTCATTAGCTAGCAATATTATTGACAATGAAACAGTAAACATAGGAACAGCAATGGCCAATTTATCAAAAGAACAAATTAAAAAGATGACTGAAAGAGAAAATGCTAAAAATGAAAATCAAGAAAGTCAAAATGAAAATCATCAAGACATAGTAGTGGAAACTTCCCATGAAGAGCTTCCAAAGAAAAAAAGAAAGTTAAGTGATCTTACAGAAGAAGAGCGAAAAAGAAGAAGAGCCTTATTAAAGAAAAAGAAATTAAGACAAATGAGGGAGGCGCAAAAAAATGAGAAAAAAGAAGATTGATGAGAAAAAAAATCGTGAAGACAAGATAAATAATGAAATGAATAAAAGAATAATAAGAAGAAAGACCATAAAAGAGCTTATTGCACCAACTGGAATGGATGTATCTAGTTTAGATCATTTAGAAATTATTTCAGATACTAATAGATTTGCTAGAAGTTTCTTTGTTGCAAATCTTCCACGTTTATGTACATTTCCAGAATTATTTAGGAGTATGTATATGTTCGGAGATATTAATACATCTATTTATATAAAACCTGTTTTAGAATCAACATCACAAAATGAATTAAATAGAACAATAAACGAGCTTCAAACTGAAATAATAATAGCACAAGATAGAGGTAATTTAAACAGGGCCAGTGACTTAGCACAAAAGAAGGCAGAAACAGAAGAGCTTAGAAATGAAATATCAGCAGGATTTAATAAGATGTTTGAAGCAACAATTGTTTCTACATTGTTTGCGTATGATTTAAAATCATTAGATACATATACTCGTTTATTATCAACAGAAATGGCAAAAAGTTTGGTTGACATAAAATCAGCTTGGGCAACTCAAGAGGATGCATTTCAATCAAATTTGCCATTGATGAAAAATAAAATTAAGCAAGAGCATTTATTTGATAGAAACTCTATGGGAACTGTATTTCCATTCGTATCTTCAGAAATAGGACATCCTACTGGTATACCACTAGGATTCAATGCTCAAACAGGTGTGCCAATTTTATTTGATAACTTTCATGAAAGTTTAACTAATTACAATATGGTTATATTTGCAAAGTCTGGTGCTGGTAAATCAGTAACAATGAAAACACTAATATCAAGATCAGCAGTATTAATGGGAATAGAAAGTTTAGCATTAGATGCTGAAGGTGAATATTCAATAGTTGCAGATAGTTTGGGAGGAATAAATGTTGTTATAAGTCCAAATTCTGGAACAATAATAAACTTGTTTGATTTAGAGCCAGAAACAATAAAGGATGAAATAACGGGAAAGGAAAAAGCTGTTTTAAATATTGAAAGTAAAATAGAGGATGTTACACAAGCATTAGTAACCATGGCTAAAGGTAGTACAAAAAGTGAGGAAGTAAATGAACTTACAAAGCAAATTATTGCAGAATCAGTGGCAGATGAATATGCAAGGCTAGGAATAACAAGTGATCCAGCAAGTATATATATAAGTCAATCTGCAACAATTGTAAATGGAGAAATAGTAAAAGAAAAAAAGGAAATGCCAACAATAGGTTCATGGTATAGGCAAATACAAGAAAAGGCAGCAAATAATAGTAATGTTGATTATCAATTTCATTATAGCTATTTAATAAAAGTTATGAAACAGTATATACGTGAATATGATGGACAAATGGCATATTTTGATGGTCAGTCTACATTTGATTTATTAGAAGAATCGCCATTTATAAATTTGGATATTTCACAATTAGAGGAAAGATTTGCAAGACCACTAGCTCAACAAATATTGTTATCATGGATATGGGAAAAATATGTTAAGAAAAATAGTGAAGATAAAAAGAAAGCAAGAAAAAAACGTGTATTAATAGATGAAGCATGGATGTTATTACCATTTCCAGAGGCGGTTGATTTTTTAAATACAATGGCAAGACGTGCAAGAAAAAGGAATGTATCATTAGCAATAATTTCACAAAGATTTCAAGATTTTTACGAGAAATCAGAAGTGCAAGCTGTATTAACATCATCAGATATAAAATTATTTTTAGCACAAGATAAGTCAGAAATAGCATATGTAAAAGAAGTATTTAAATTAAGTGAAGGAGAGGCAGGATTTTTGGTAACTTGTCAAATTGGTCAAGGTTTATTAAAAGTAGGTCAAGATACAGCAATAATAACAATAAGACCAACAGCGAAAGAATTCGAGTTTATGGAGACAAATTTAAATAAAGTAATAGCACAAAAATATGGAGAAAATTAACATAAAAAAATAAGCATAAATCCATTTATTTCGTTGACAATAGGGCGAAAACATTGTAAAATTAAGGTAGTAGTTATTAGAAAAATGGAGGATTAAATGAAAAAATGTAAATTTATATATAAATTTAAGAAAATATTAATTTCAATAATGTGTATAATAACACTATTTTTTGCTATGCCCGTAAAAGCAAGTGCAGGACCTATTGAATCATTGGCAGATATGGTATTATGGATTTTTGATTTGCCAATGAGAGCATTAAATGCAGTAGTAGCTGAAAGTGATTCGGCATCATATATTGATGTGAATTTAAAAGGTTTGGATATGAATTTTGGCACGAGAGGAATGTTATACAATTTTGAGGTGACACCAGATAGAATTTTTAGCGCTGGTAAAACAGAAGAGGTTTTTGTACCTGATGATACAAATGAAGAAGAAAATGGTAAGAATGAAAGTGTTGATAGTAAAACTCAACTCGCAGGAGTATATAGATGGATTATTAGTGATGCTAACACACAACAAAATGATCCGATTTATTCAGTTAAAGTTCGGTTCATCAGAACATAATGAACTTCTTAAATTGTTGGAACCAGGTACTAATACTTTTAATAAAGAATTGCTAAAAGCATATTTGATGAACCAAAAATTACAAGGAAAATATAATGGAATAGTTCCAGAACCAAGTGAAAGTGATAACTTTGTGCTTTTGGTGACTGATTATACAGAGTTTACGCAAAATAATAAAAAATATATATCAGACATTAGTACAAAAAAAGTAGAGAGAACAATTTTACCATTATTAGATGCTAACTTTTTTTCTCAAAAGAATTCAAATGATCAAAATAACTCAGCAAGGATATTAAAAGGAACAATCTCAACTGTGTATTCTAATTTAGCTAAATTTTCAATTTTGTTAATGATGGTTGTTTTATTATATATAGGAATTAGAATTATAATATCTACTACATCAGAAAGTCAGGCAAAATATAAGGAATTATTAGTTGGATGGTTTATTGGATTATGTTTAATTTTCTTTATGCATGTGATAATGAGTTTTATTTCACAATTTAATGAGTTAATTGTAAATACATTAGGTTCAAGTAATGTTGATGAATATTATATAACGGTGTCTGATTTAGATAATGATGGTTGGAAGAATATACTTAATAGTTCTAATAGTAAAATAAAATATTTTGTTGCTGAAAAGTTAGATTACAATTTAACTTTTAGTGATTTAAAAGAATTTGAAATAAATGGTAATGGCGAGACAATTACTAATAAGTGGGAAAAACAGGGAGAAAATAATTCGACAGTAAAGGTTAATGCAAGGTTATATAAGAAAGATGCAGATTATATTTTATATAAGTGCAACATAATAGAATATATGAGAACATGTATTTCTGTTGATTCGGATTATGTTGAAGAGCTTAAGCATCAATCCGATGGAAGTGTTAAAATAAATACAGATGCTAGTTCAAGTGATGAAGAGGATGATAATGATGAAAAAAATATGGGGACGGTTTTTTTTGGATATGCAGTTTTATATATTATGTTGGTAATAGAAACTGTAACATTTGTTGTAAAATATTTAAAAAGAGTTATATATCTAGCATTTTTAACTATGATAGCACCACTTATTGCACTTATGTACCCTATGGATAAGGTTGGTGATGGAAAAGCACAAACATTTAATATGTGGCTCAAAGAATATTTATTTAATTCATTATTACAACCATTACATTTATTATTATATACTATATTTATAATAGGAGCTGAAGATTTAGCACATTCACATTGTATATATGCAATTGGTTTTTATGCATTTATGTTATTTGCTGAAGGATTTTTCAAGAAAATGTTTGGATTTGATAAAGCTAATATGCCTAAGGGACTTGGAAGTCCTTTGGCAGCTGGAATGTCTATGAAAGTGTTTGATGCTATAACTGGTTTAGGACCTCCAGGAAGTCCAGGAAGTAAAAAAGGTGGAAACTCTGATTCAACTTCAGGAGGAAAAATAAAAAGAGCTAAAGCAAAATTCGGAACTGATGATCCTGGGATGCCACTAAGTTCAGGTGGTCCAGGAATACCATTAGGTTCAGGAGATTCAGGGATGCCATCAAGTTCAGGTGGTTCAAAAATGCCATTTGGTTCAGGTGGTTCAAAAATGCCATCAAGTTCAGGTGGTTCAAAAATGCCATCAAGTTCAGGTGGGATTAAGAGCGGTATTAGTTCAGCATTTGGAATTGGAAGGCATGCTATTAATAGGAAAAAAAGTAATATTGTAAGAGCAATTACAGGAGGAAAAACTGGTAACTTTAGGAATGCTTTAAAAGAACATAAATTAGATATGGCTAAAACAGCTGGAAGAACAGGTTTAAAAATTGCAAATCGTGCGGCAGGAACTGCAGCAGGAACACTTCTTGGATTAACTTCAGGAGTAATAGGGGCTGCTGTAACAGGTGATTCAAGTTATTTAACAAAAGGAGTAACAACTGGTGCAGCAACAGGATTTAATAGATCGAAGAATATAGAATCTTGGATGGCACGAGAAAACGAGGAAAATAAAAAAATGTATGCTTCAGAGAATGTTGCATATGCGGCACAAATGAGTAAAGATCAATTTATGAAAGATAATTATAAATATTTTGATTCTTTATCAGATTCTAAGAGACAAAATTTATTAGAAACCTTAGAAACATTTACTCCATATATGGATTTTAAAGATACAAGTCAATTAGAAGCAATGGATGCAATTTACCAAGAGAATAAGGGTGATATGTCTTTAGAAGACATATATAATTCATCACAAGATGCAAAAACTTGGGGAGACTTAACAGATTCTTCAAGAAGAAGTGACTATGAGAAGTATCTTGCAAGCGAAGAACGAAAAAACATAGAAGCAAAAGATGTAACTTATACTAAAGATGAACTTGACAAAGAAATAGAGGCACAAAGAAATGCTGAAGAGGAAAGAATTAGAAGTAAATATGAACCAAAAATAAAAATGAAATATGATATAAAAAGTGATTCAGAAGCTAAAAAACTTGAAATAGCCATGAATAAAGCTTTGAGTGATATGTCTAAGATAGATTTTAAAGAGAGAGCAGAAGGAGAAATTAGAAATCGCAAAATTGATGAAATTTCTATGGAAAGAGCACGCCAAAAATCGAAAATGACTCAATCATATCAAAATAAAATGAAATAGGAATGGATAGTGTATGAATAAAATAGTAAGATTTTATAACCAAAATAGAATAATGATATGGTTTTGTATTATAACAATATGCATAGTTATAGCAATCATACAAATATTAAATTCTCAATATAAATTACATAATAGTGTCAACAATAGCAGTAGCAGTAATAATACTACTGCTATTATTAATAATAGCAACAATAATAACTTAATTAATTCAAGTAGTAATAATACAAACATAAGTAATGTTGTAACGTCAGAAAAACAAGCAATAAATAAGTTTTTAAACTTGTGTAATAAAGGTGAAATAGATAGTGCTTATAAAATGATTGATGATAATTGTAAATTAGCATTATACCCAACAAAGGAAGATTTTGTAAA
Organism: uncultured Clostridia bacterium; assembly: GCA_934167365.1. Classification (GTDB taxonomy): domain Bacteria; phylum Bacillota; class Clostridia; order TANB77; family CAG-508; genus CAG-492. The sequence continues at coordinate 18,713 of CAKPKU010000006.1, read as the reverse complement.
TACATATTATAACACATATTTCGATACTGAAAAGGTTTTTAATATAACATCATGGAATTCCTATTCGTATAAGGTTATTTTTTCAATAGATCCAATAACAACTGGAAGTGTAGATAATAGTAGCACTATGATAGATTATATGTATGTTGTTGCAACTAATGGTTCATATAAAATAAATATTAGTGGATTTTTGAAAAAAGAATCAATGAATATTAGTAAAAATAGTAGTTATTTAAATGTTAACATTGTAGAAAGGCAAGTTTTTAAAGATTATGAGGTTTATACATTGAAAGTGAAAAACTTAACTAAAGCAGATATTTATATTGATAATTTAATAAATTCAAATATGTATATTGTAGATGGAAAATCAAATAAGTTTTATTTAAATAGTTCTGATTATACAGAAGAAGATTTTAAAATTTTAGCAGATAATGAAAAAAGTATTAAATTGAAGTTTAATAGAAAATATAATACAAGTAATGTAGGAAGTTATAAATTGGTTTTTGGAAATATGATTATACAAAATAAAAAATATACAGTAGAGTCTGTTACAGAAACAAATCAAATTGAAATTAAAGAAAGAACTACTACATATCCAGAAAGTGCAGTAATGGAAATATCATTAAAATAAACAAGGTGGTGAGATAGTTGGATGAAGAGCAAAATAAAAATGAAGAGCAAGATTTTATGAATGACAGTAATTTACAAGAAGATTTAAGCAAAGGTGTAAATGACATAAATAATATAAGACAACAGGGTAAAAAAATAAAAAATAATATAGAAACAGCAGGTAATGCTATAAATAATGTTGGAAAAATAGGAAAAGGCTTGGTAAACAATAGAATTCCAAATTTTAATAATTCAAAAAATAAAGTTAATGTTCCTAATCCAAAGGATACGCCATCACCAGAAAATACTGGATTTAAGATGCCATTTTCTAATAAAAAATTAGTAAGTAATTCAAAGGGATTAAAAAGTGGAACTAGCACATTAAAATTATTTATAAAATTAAAAGGAAAAAAGATATTAATAATAGGAGGAATTATTCTCATTGCAATACTGCTAATTATATCGATTTTTGTGATATTAGATGTAGAAAGACAAAAAAGTGATGGCACATATAAAGAAGGTGATAAGTCTAATGTCGCATATGTTACAAGAAGTATGGTCATGGATAGATTAGTAATAGTTTCTGACGCATCAGGAAAATACATATATGCTTTTGAAGATGATAATGGTGATATTATTTCATTGGATAAAGCACTCGATAATGCATTAAATACACTTTATCAAAATAAATCAAACAGTACAACTTATTTAGGTAAAAACAAAAAAGAAAAAAAAGAGTTATTGAAAAAAATGATACAAGCAGAAATTGCTACTCAATACCCAACTTTAGATGAATCTGAAAATTTGGGATATACAAATACAATCCCTACATATACAAATACATCTGTTGCAGGTTGTAATACTGATTTGGATGTAACTGTTAAAGAAAATTTTATAACTGATTTAGATAAAATGAAGAAGGCATTAGCTACATATAATAGTACATTAGAAGAGCATGCACAAGATTTTCTTGACTTTCAAGAGCAATATGGAGTAAATGCCATATTTATAGCATCAGTATGTGTATGGGAAACCGGAGGGGGTACAACTGGACATGCTATTGATGGTTGCAATAACTGGGGAAATATTTCAAGTACAACAGACCCATTAGCAGGAGGAAAGTACCTTCCATCTGGAGACCATAACTGGGCTATTTACCCAGATGCTAAAACTGGAATTCAAGCGGTTTTCTCTCTTATTGGAGAGCGAGGACCATATGTTTCAGATGGAAAAAAGACAATTTCGCAGATATTTTTCGTATATAACAATGAAGACAAAGATGAACCTGGATTAGTTGCTACAAGTATGGCTAAAATGTATTCTGGTGCTAATATTACATCAGTAAGTAGTGCTTCACAAAGTGGTGCTGGAACAATAGCTAAAGGAAACAAAACAGGTGATAAAGCTATTAGTGAAACTATTAATGATGATGAAACTGTAAAGGGTGGAATTGTTATTCAAAGAAAAGATGAAAATGGAGAAGTTAAAAAATTAAAATACACATCTACGGACAACTTTGATGCTTTACTTTTAAAAAATACAGATGAGGTTTTTGACTATTATACATTAAAAAGAAACGTAGCAGGAGTTACTAATTCATCATCTTCATCAGGTGACTTTTCTGGTAATACAAATGCAGAAATAGTATGGAACTTTTTAACAAGTAAAGGATTATCAGATGTATGTACAGCAGCTATAATTGGTAATTTAATGCAAGAGTCAACAGTAAATATCAATCCGACATTAGTGGAAGCTGGAAGTGGAATAGGTTATGGTATAGCTCAATGGTCATATGGAAGAAGAACTCAATTACAAAATTATGCTTCTTCACTAGGAAGAGACCCTGGGGATATTGAGGTGCAATTACAGTTTTTATGGATGGAAACAGACCCTAGTGCTGAACGTGTTGGTGCTGATCTTCAATGGAGTGAGCAATCATATCAACAGTTTATTGCAATGACAAGTATTGATGAAGCTACACAATTTTTCTGTACTAAATGGGAAAGAGCTGGTATACCTGCAATGTCTAACAGAATTAATAAAGCGAATGATGTATATACATTATATAGTGGTATTAGAGGTTCAAGTAATAACACTACATCAGGTACAAGCCAAACAAGCAAAGTGACTACATTAGATAATTTCTTATTTATAGGTGATTCTAGATATGAGGGATTAAAAACACAATTAAGCTCTTTAGGCAATAATGTAACTGTAATAGGTGTTGTATCATCAACTCCAAGCAACTGGGTTGATACTACTAAAAATGGTAGTGGTACAGTTTTATCTACTGATGTTATGTTGCCATCATCTGTATCTGGAGTGTCAGTAATGTTGGGTGTAAATAATTTGTCGCAAATTGCGGAAATGAATGAAGTATTAAATAATTTGCATGCAAAATACCCTAATGTACCGATATTCTTTAATAGTGTTTATCATATGGGCTCAAGTTATAATAATGCAAGTGATATGAATTCAAAGATAGATGAATTCAATGCAAAAATGAAAGAATTTTGTAGCCAAAACTCATGGGCATATTATATTGATGTAAATAATAATTTAAATGATGATTCAGGTTTTTTAAAAGGAGCAGATAGCTCTGGAATACATATTAGTGATTCAGATGCAAAAGATATATTAACGAATAATATTAAAACAGCTATATTAGGAGCTGGAGCAACTAATAATACAAGTAATAATGTAGAATCAAAGAATACTGATTCAGGTTATTCTATTATTGTAGCTAATAAAAGGAGCGTTAATACTACAATTACAGATGTATACACATACCAATATACAATATCAAATACTGCATATTCAGCAGAAAGTCATGGTAGTATATCAAGTAAACAAAGTAGTACAAGTAATGTAACATATTCTTCTTCAGGTGTTAAGTATCAAGAAGCACTGAAAAATTATACTTTATATTTTGACTTTTTATGGGCAATTTGTGTTAATACAAATAATCCAAAATTTATTACAAAATGGGCTAATTTAGCTTGCAACAATATAGAGGAAGAAAGCAAAGTTTATATTACTGTTTATAGCGAAACAGATACAAGCAGTAGTAGCTCATCAATGAGTAAACCGACAGTTTCTATGGCCAATCCAAATGGATATGGAACTGATGTATTTAGTGTTATGGAAACCACAGATATAAAAACAATATCTATTAATTCTAAATTAGCAGTGACATTTGCAGATACATGGCTATTGAAATATGAAAATAATGCTGATACATATAAAGAGTTTCAGGAAAAATCAAAAGAAGTTATTACTGAGAAAATTGATGGAGGCTCAAAAGATGATAATATTGTGAAACTTTTACGTAAAAACAAAAATACATTAAATTCAATGACGAAAGATGAATATATTGTTGATGATATGATAAAAGATAATGAAAAGGTTTCATTTATGGTTGATATTTATGGTTACATTTTAGATGTGGCTAATGGAAAGGTAGTAATAAAAGACGATTCTAATGAATTATCAGAAAAGCTTGATATAACGGTCTTTGATCTAAGTAAATTTTCACTTGTAAATACAAGTGGAACAGGAGGAATTGGAACTGGAGCAAGTGGTGGAACAGAGCAATCCTCAGCAGGAGATGGTTATAAAACTACATTTTCAGTGGGAACAAGAGTATATAGGAATTATAAACAAGGTCAAGGTTCATATGCAGGAGACACTTTAGCACTTTTTGGAGGATCTTTGGCAAATGGAGGATGTGCAATAACATCAGTATCTGTAATTGCTTCTGGGTATGGAATAGATATGTCGCCTGGACAAGTAAATCAGTATTATAAAGATCATGGTATTGGTGGGGATCATCCATTAGGACTATCTCAAATAATAGGGAAAAAATGTTATTGGGAGTATAGCAATGTTTCGCAGGCAATAATTAATCAGTTAAAGTCAGGTAAACCATGTATGGTTTGGACAGATAAATATAGTGAATCACATTTCCTTTGTGTTCTTGCAATAAGTGACGATGGAACACAAGTATATATTTCTGATGTTGGTGGAGACTATGTTGGTGGAAATAGAAATGGATGGCAACCTTTAAGTTTCTTAGATAGATTCAAAAGGTGTATGATAATAGAAGATTAAAGGAGATTTGCATATGAAAAAAGTTGGAAAGTTAATTTTAATAATATTAATAATATTATTAGTAGTAGTAATGGTTCTGCTGTATTGGCTTAGTGAAAGTAAGAAAAAAAATATTGAGGTTGAAAATACATATTCAAATACTAATACTCCAGATGAATTTATTGAAATTGATAAAGAGGCGCCAATTCAATATACAAATACAAGTATACAAAAATTAAACAGTACATCAATATTACTTTCAATTCAAGAATGTATTGATAAATACTATGAGTATAACTATTTAGGAGATTATAATGCAATTTATAATTTATTAGATGATGATTATAAGAAAAACAAAAAAATAAATGAAAGTAATGTATTTCAAAATATTGATAAAGTAGAACAAAGGACTAAATTTTTTGCGATTAAAGTAAATCAAAAGGAGATTAGTTTTGACCATGAATATAAATATTATGTATATGGTAGCTCATATTCAGAAACATATAGGGAAATAAATAAAGAATTATTTATTGTAAATCTTGATGTATATAATTTAACTTTTACTATAAGTCCATATGGAACAGTTAATGAAGAACAATATAGTAATATAATGAAAAATATTATGTCAAGTAACACTGGAGCTATCGAAAAGACTGGGGATTCAAAAAGTACGGAAATAAAATCTAATAATTATAATTCATTTGAAGTTAAAACTTATGAAAATTTAACCAAAAATATTATAGAGAATTATTACAAATTGTATTATTTTTTTGAAGTTAATGATGTGAAAAAATCATATGAGCTATTGGATAATGAGTATAGAAACAATAAGTTTGACAATGAAAATAATTATTATTCATATGTAGAAAAAAACAAAGATAGTAATATAAATATATCTTATGTAAAAAAAGAAGAATCTAATGACGAAACAATATATATTGGTATAGATAGTAAAGGGTGTTATTATATTATCAAAGAAAAGTCTGTATTGGATTTCAAACTATTGTTAGATTCATATTCTGCTCCATTGCAGGAAACAAGAGAAAGATACAACTCGGCATCAGATATTGAAAGGGCTTGTATGTGTTTAGAAACTGTGAAGGAAATGATAAACAAAAAAGATTACAGTAATATATATAAACATTTAAATGAAACTTTTAAACGAGAAAATTTTGAGAATGTTAATAAGCTTGAGCAGGAGTTAAAAGCTAAGTATTTCGAAAAAGTAGATTTTAAGTATACTAAATACAAAAAAGAAGGAGAAAGTTTTGTTATAACAGTAGATATGTCTAGTACTGATTCTGATCAACAGAACCAAGATAAGGTAACGAAGAATGATTTTATTATAAAACTAGGAAATGGCATTACAGATTTTGAGTTATCGTTTAATGTTAATTAGGGAGTGATTTGATTGCGTAAAGATACATTTAAAGGATTACAAATAAGAAAAGAAGTTATTGAAGATATGGAAGATAAATTGAATGAAAGATTATTATATATAATTCCTTATGAGAAATTCTATATATCAAATTCAACTATTAAAAATGAAGTGGCTGTTAAATTAGAAAATATTTATTTTATTGCTAAAGAATTCATCAATAAATATGGCCAAACTGATAAAAAGGTTGAATTATATAATGATAATAATAAAATAGCTGAAACCGATGAAAATCATAGATTAAGATATGATAGAGAAATTACTGAAGAGCTTATAAAGTTAAAAAATAATATAAAAAAAGAAAATGAAAAAAATGGAACAAATTATGAAGTAGCAGGGATAAATGAAAATGGTGATCTAGAGACATATATTGAATTTATTAACAGGAAAGCAGTTGCATTAAATAGAAAAGAAAAGGAACAATATGAGAAATCTAAATTAGATAAAAAAGAGCACGAAAAAGAAAAGCGAAAAATAGAGCAAAAAAGTATAAATAACAAAGAAAACAATGAGCAAATGAAAGAGCTACTTTCTGATGATTTAGAGATAAAAAAAGAAGATATTAATCAGATTACTCCAATACAAGATGATTTATTTTATGATAATAATTTAAATGTTGCTAGAAACATGGCTATGGTAATTCAGCTAAGGTCTGGTGAATTGGAGGTCGTTTCAGATAATGGAAGAGGAAAGTATGAAAAATCCGCGGAATTTGGTAAATCAACGAATGAGTCTGGAAGAACTAATATTATAACTAATAATAACAACAAAATTGAAGAAAAAAATACATATGGAGCCTTATATTCAAACCAAAATAAAGATATGCGATATGTTATAACCTACGGAGAATATGGTGAGATAAAGTTATTAGAGCAAAGAAAAGTAACACAGAATTTAAGTGGTCAGATGATGACACAAAATGACTTGTGGATGCCAAGTAGAGAGGTACAAACTAGTAATACTAATTATCTTGATATTAACAGAGAAGGAATTTCAAGATCAAATACAACAAGAAATATGTACAATCGAAGAACAAACGAAAATAGATATATAAACGAAGAAGCTAATAGAATTGTGAATTCTAAAAATGAAGCATTCACTGTTGAGGATATAACTGATGAAAATGATGTAAGAATTGAAAAAGCTGTAAATCAAGTAAAAGAAAAACTAAATAGGGAGGGCTTAATTCTTACTGAAAATGATGAGCAAAATATTAAATTAAATATAATAAATGATATCACACAAAATGATGAAGTTTATTCAGAAGAACAAGTTAATAAGTTTTGTGAGAATTTTAAAGCGAATAAAGAAAAACAGAAAGAGGTTAATAAAGTAGAGGAGCGAACATTAGCTGGAGATGCACTGAACAGAAGAGCAAGAAATTTAAAGAAAAAATAATAAAAAATAAACCATATAAAACTTTAGTTTTATATGGTTTATTTTTTAGTTCGTTTTTCTACTATTAATCAATTTAAATAATTGCACACAAAATCAAATAATCAAATATAACTATTGTAAAATAAAACAGTTGAATATTTTTCCAATATTGTATTATAATATGAATATCAAAAAATATATTGTGAAAGGACTGAAATTGCTATGAATTATAAAAAAAATACGATTAAAAATGGCATAGAGCTTCACACTATTGAAACTCCAAAGTTTAAAACAAACTTATTTGCCATTTTCCTTACAACTCCACTTAATAGAGCAAATATAACAAAAAATGCCTTAATAAGTGCAGTTTTAAGAAGAGGAACAGCAAAGTTAAAGTCACAAGATGCAATCGCAAAAGAGCTTGAAAATATGTATGGAGCATCTTTTGATTGCGGTGTTGATAAACATGGTGATAATCATGTTTTAAAGTTTTATTTAGAATCTATAAATGATGAATTTTTACCACAAAAAGATGAATTAGCAAAAAAATCATTAGATTTATTAAGTGACATAGTTTTTAATCCAAATATTGAAAATAATTGTTTCAAAAAAGACTATGTTGAAGGCGAAAAAAATACGCTTAAACAAATAATCGAAGGAAAAATCGATAATAAAACTAAATATGCACTAGATAGATGTATAGAAGAAATGTTTAAAAATGAAGTTTTTGGTCTTTATAAATTTGGTTATGTTGAAGATTTAGATGAAATAGATGAGAAAAATTTATATGAATATTATAAAGAGCTAATAAATAATTGTAAAATTGATGTCTTTGTATCAGGATATAATATCCAAAATATTGGCGAGAATGAAATATTAAGCAATTTAAACGAAAGAAAAGGTAATATCATTCCAACAACAGCAAGAACGATTACAAGCAGTCTTGAATCACCTAAAATAGTTAATGAAAAGATGGATATTACACAAGGAAAATTAATGATTGGACTTGATGTATTAAATACAAATGAAGATGAAGCATACATTGCATCAGTATACAATGTTATTTTAGGCGGAGGTGCTAATTCTAAATTATTCCAAAATGTTAGAGAAAAGGCAAGTTTAGCATATACAGCAGGTTCATCATATTTAAAAGCCAAAAATTCTGTTTTTATAAGATGTGGAATAGATGTTGCAAATTATGATAAAGCTATTTCAATAATTAAAGACCAGTTAGTTCAAATAGAAAATGGAGACTTTTCAGATAATGATTTAGAAAGTGCTAAACAAATAATATATGCATCAGTTAAAAGCATTCCAGATAGTCAAGATGGAGAAATAATTTATTACTTTGCACAAGGCTTATCTAATAAATTTGTTAATTTAGATGAATATATTCAAAAAATAAAAAGTGTAACAAAAGAGCAAGTTATACAGGTGGCTAAAAAAGTAAAAATCAACACTATTTATTTTTTAGGGAATTAGAAAGGAAAGCATATATGAATAAAATAGATTGTTTAAAAATTAAAGAAAAAATATATACTGATAAACTTGAAAATGGTTTGAGAGTTATTATTGTTCCTAAAAAGGAATTAAGCAAAAAGTATATTATATGGGGAACTAATTTTGGATCAATTGATAATAGATTTATAAATCCACAAACAAAAGAAGAAGTTTTTGTTCCAGATGGTGTAGCTCACTTTTTAGAGCATAAAATGTTTGAACAACCAAATGGAAAAAATAGCCTAGATACACTTATGGCTCTAGGGTTAGATGCAAATGCATATACAACAAATGATCATACAGCATATCTTTTTGAATGTAGTGAAGATGAAAATTTTTATAAGGGATTAGATGAATTTATGGATTATGTTCAAAGTCCATATTATACAGATGAAAATGTAGAAAAAGAAAAAGGAATAATAGGTCAGGAAATTATGATGTATGATGATGACCCAGGTTTTCAATTATATTTAGATTGTTTGAAATGTTTATACTCAAAAAATCCAATTCGTATTGATATAGCGGGAACAATTGAATCAATAAGCAAAATTGATCCTGATGTATTATATAAATGTTACAATACTTTTTATAATCCATCAAATATGGTATTAGTAGTTTGCGGAAATTTTGAGCCAGAAGAAATTTTAAAAGAAATAAAAAATAGACTAAAAGAATCAAAAGACTATGGTGAAATAAAAAGAATCTACGAAAAAGAGCCTGATGAAATAAATCAAAAATTCATGGAAAAGCCAATGTCTGTAAGTATGCCAATATTTATGATTGGAATTAAAGATAAAGTTGTAGCTCCTTCAGAAATTGTTAAAAGACACATGGCTATTGAAATAATATTAGGTTGTTTAATAGGCAAAAGTTCTGAATTATATAAAAAAATGTATGAAGAGCAAATACTATTAGAAGAGCCAGATGGAGAATACGAATTTTCAAAAGAATATGCACATGCACTTATTACTGGACAATCAAATAATCCACAGTTAGTAGAGCAATTGTTTAAAGAAGAGGTAAAAAAATTAAAAAATAAAGGATTAAATTCAGAAGAATTTAATCGTGTAAAAAGAAAAATTTATGGAGAATTTGTAACAGAGTTCAATGATGTATCAAGAATTGGAAAAATGTTTTTAGCAGATACAATGAAAGGAATTAACTCATTTGATTATATTGAAAAATATGATGATGTAACAGAAGAATACACAACAAATGTTTTAAATGAGGTATTTAACGAAGATAAAATGGTATTATCAATTATAAAACCTAAATAAAAGTAAAAGGGGACGGTTCTCTTTTCCACATTTATGGAAAAAGGGACATATTTATTTTCGGGTAAAAACCTTATTGCCTAAAAATGTGTCCCAAATTCCACAAATGTGGAATTTAGAACCGTCCCCTTTTCCATTAAGAAGGGAGCATTTATATATGATAATTAAAACTGGATTAATACCAAGAGTTGCTTTATCAATTGGAAATATCGATATATATTGGTATGCAATAATAATTACATTTGCAATTATTGTTGGATTTATATGGGCAAAGGCAAATGACGGAAAATATAATGTAAAATATGATGATATTTTTGACCTAAGCTTATTTATGATTCCAATAGCAATAATAAGTGCAAGAGCATATTATGTTATATTTAATTTAGATTACTACTTAAAAAGTCCAATTGAAATTTTTAATTTAAGAAATGGCGGAATAGCAATATATGGAGCCCTTATAGGAGCAGTTATAACTATAATTATTTTTTGTAAAATAAAGAAAATTAATATGATAGACTTAATGGATTACTTAGCACCAATAATTCCATTATCGCAAGCTATTGGAAGATGGGGAAATTACATAAATATAGAGGCATATGGGCGTGAAACAACTTCATTTATAAAGATGCAAATAATTGAAAATGGTATTATTAAATATGTACATCCAACTTTTTTATATGAGTCGATAGGAAATTTTATATTATTTTTTGTTTTGTGGAAGATTAGCAAAAAAAGAAGTTTTAAAGGGCAAATTGTATGTTTATATTTTATTGGATATAGTTTTATAAGATTTTTTGTTGAGGGACTTAGAACTGACAGTTTAATGTTAGGTTCAATTAGAATATCTCAATTATTATCATTAATATTGTTTTTTGCACTATTAATAGTCTATACTATAATTTCAATTAAAAAGAGAAAAGTAAAAAATTAAACTTCAACTAGTCGAAAAATGTCAAATTTTGATACACGAAAAATGGTCTAAAAGGGTATAAAAATGCCAACTTTTGTTGACTGAAATTCATCAATATGGTATCCTAAATATATAGAGGTTACAGAATAGGAGGGCAGTCAAAAAAAGGAGATGGTTATTATGTTACTAGATCAGATTTGTGAACTAAGAGACAAGTTGAACAAAAGCATATTAACTGAAGATTTTGAAAGCACATATGAATTAAGTGTAAAATTAGATGAACTAATCGCGGAATACTATAAACATTGTTTAATTCATTAAAAAAATGATGATTTAAAAGTAATATAAATTGTAAAAATAGGACAAGGGAGGTTATATAAATTTGAAATTTAATTTTAAATTTGAAAAATCTCCCTTTTTTATAAAAAAAGTATTGACAAAAAATTAATCAAATATTATAATAACAATTGTCGTAAGACAAAGCCAGTTTATAATATATGCAGATGTGGCGGAACTGGCAGACGCACAGGACTTAAAATCCTGCGGTTGAATAAACCGTGCCGGTTCGATTCCGGCCATCTGCACCAAAATATCAGGTTAGAAAACAAATTTCTAACCTGTATTTTTTTGCGTAATTTCGGCAAAAATGCCAATTTGATAGGTGCTTTGGAACGGTTCTAAAAAGTTCCAAAAAATACCCGAAAATTAATATAAAATGTCGGGATTGCGTGTCGGGACAAATTTCATTCTTTGATAGTTCTATCAATTACTCCCTTATTTATTATTATTCCTTCTGATTATCAGAAAGGAAGGAAAAATGGATTTTATACCATACAAAGCTCACGAATGTTTTGACTATCTATATTACCCAATACCAATGGAATTATTCTTTAATAAAAAATACAAAGGCAAGATAAAATCAGCAGGAAAACTATTATATGGATTTCTATTAAATAGACTTTCACTATCTGCTAAAAACAATTGGGTTGATGAAAATGGAGATATTTTTCTAATATTTACTAGAAAAGAAGTACAAGAAAGATTGGATTTATCTGATAAAACTGTTACAAAAGCTTTTAAACAACTAAAGGACTGCAACCTAATACACGAAAAAAGACAAGGAGCTAACAAACCAAATCTAATATATGTTGGAAAAATAGACCATGATGAAGATTTAATAAAACTGATTCGTAAAAATTACGAGTCCCGAATCGTAAAATCTACGACTCAGGATACGGAAAATTTACGATGTAACTATAACAATAATAATTATAACAATAAAGAAACGGAAAGCAAAAATAATTTTCAAAATTATCCTCAAAGGCATTATGATAATTTGGACTTTTTATATGCAAATTAGAATTAAAAAAGAAATGGAGTGATTTTAAATGGAACTAGAATATAGAAAATGTGGAGATTACTATATACCTAATATAGTGGCTCCAGAAAATATTAAAAACTTTAGATTAGGGAAATATGGAAGGTTAAGACTTAACTATTTAAAGACTAATAAAAAGGCTGAATATATGATTTTACAAATGGAAAATAAATTACAAATGCATTTAATGGATGTAGATATTACAGCTACAAAAAGAGTAAATGCTATTGTAAAAGAACTAGCTAAAAAGGAAAATGTTACTGAAGAATTAAAAGCAAATAATCAACTAGAATGGGTGCGGAAAGATGAACAATATTAAAAATAGAGCTGAAGAAATTGTGCTAAAAGAATTAATTTATGATTAAAAAGTGAGGTAATTTTTATGAGTGAAATTAAAAGTTTTTATAAAGAATATGAAGATATGTTTGAAGAATATTTAGAAGATATTATTGGAAATTTGAAAAATAAAAATGGAAAATACAAACAATTACAAGAACAATATTATGAATTATTAAGAAAAAATAAAAACTTAAATTGGGTTTTAGAAGGACAAAATGAAGGAAGAAAATTGAGCAATAATGAATGCAAAATGTTATCTAAATTGGTACAAATATTTTACGATATGAAAGAAATTGAAGCAAAAGAATTGTTTTTTTTAGGTGGCAATGAAGCTTACTTTTACTTTAAAAACATGGACATTTTAAAGTAAAAATAACTCTGGCGTGCGGTAGTACAATGCTTACTTTTATGTATAAAGCAAGCCATGAATTTGTACTACCGCACAATTCTTAAAGTACAAATTATAAAATTTGTGTTTTAAACAAAACTTTAGAAAAGTTTTACAAAAAAATATTAAGGATTGGAGATGATAATTTATGAGAACTAGATCAATAAAAAAACAAGTATGGCTTAATAGCAGAGAAAATGAAGATACAGGACTTATTATTGAAAGGGATGAAAGTTTCCAAGTTGTAAGACACAAGAATTATTTGGAGATAATTATACAAAAGAAAAAATAAGATATAGAATTGAAAATAAAATTTATAGTCAAGTGTATATTCCAAAGGAAAAATATAAAATGAGTATTGAAGAATATAATAGATTTAGGCAAAAACAAAGAGAGCATCAATTAAGAGAACTTCCAGCTTTATATATTCTAATATGTTTATTATTAAGAATTGATCCACTCCCTGAAAAAATTGAATTTAAAAATTATAGAGTACCAATTACAAAAGAAATGAAAATATCAATAAAACATTTAGAAAGTTTAAGTCAGCAAACAATTTTACTTGCTGAAAATAAAATTAATAATTTAGAAGAACTTAAATCTTATAGATATAATTTAGAGGAGAAAATAAGAATTTTAAAAGGAAAAAGAGAAAATCTATGGCGAAAAAGAAAAAAGGAAACAAATCCAGAAATTAAAGAAAAAATTACGCACGAAATTAGCGATTTAAAGGTTTTAATTAATAAAACCAATAAAGAATCGTTAATTGCTATGAAATTGAAAATAGAACCATTCTGCTTAAAAATCAACTTGAGCTTGAGAAATCAAAAGAAGTTATTAAACAAAAGAAAAAAGATAAAGTTAGATAAAAAATATCCCCCAGCTCTATTTCTAGAACTGAGGGGATAGTAGTGATGAATTACTCAACTACTACACCTATTACAGGTTTTCCCAGGTCAGTCAACTGCTCAAAGGATTTTTTGATTGATTCAGCCTTCTGTTCTTAGGAATCCTGCATTCCTTTGAAAGCTCTTTCAGCTTCAGCCTTAAGGCCTTCGTAGTTAAGCCCCATCTCATGTGTCCACACGGGGCGACCGAGAAGGAATTCCAGAGCCTCATGGAACTTGTCGAACGAAACCAACAAGCGGGGATTCATCAGCTGGTAATAGCCAAGAACTCTCTTGTCTTTGCTGAGCCACCAGCGATTGTCGCCGAACTTTTCCATCTGCTCAAGGCATTTCTTAACCGTTTCGCAGGTTTCCTGTTCTTCAGAAGTTCCTCTGTCAGGTTCTTTACCAATCGAGAGGAAGGTATCAACCTTTTCATCTCCTAAGAGTCTTCTCAAATATTTGATGTTCTCCTCATTGAATGCATGTGCTGCCTTTGTCATGGTGTATTACCTCCATAAAATATTTTTATTGGCCTCTCATTTTATCGCTACTACAGCAGCGATAATAAAAATTTAACCTAATAATATTATACTACAATTTATATAAAAAAGCAAATATTTTTTATATAATTTTACTAAAATCAAATTCTCCCAGTAAATCACTGCTTATTTCATCCCAATTAATTTTCATATTAACACCGTAATTAGGAAAGATAGTATTAATATGCATATTAGCACCAGCAAATCTTAAATACTGCCTTTTAGCAATTTTTATATTGTGATAATTATTATCTCCTATATATCCTATTTCAACATAGTCATCTTCATTGCCAAATATTGCACAGTATTTCTTGTTTTTCTTTTCTTCAACTTCAAAGATGGATAAAGACTTGTTCAATGGTAAAGATAATCTAAATGGTGTAATCTTGATTTTATTTGTAAAAAATATGATATTTTTCTTTTGGAAAAATGGTGGTATATTATTTTCAAAATGTACTTCATTATTTATAACGATACTATTATCTTTATCATTCTGAAAAAATCTTCTTCTTTTACATTGGCTTTTGTCAAGAAATTATGTGGCTCAATTGTAAAATAATATTCCTTATTTAATTCATTTAATAATTCCAATTGCTCTACAAAAGACAATTGTTTTAACAAATCTCTAAAACTTATTGTTCCTTTTCCTTTTATTACAAATAGTAATTCTTCAAAAGTTAATTTAAAAAAGAATGCATCAAAGAAAAATTCATTATTTGTAACATTTTGAATAGAATTAATATCAAATGTTTCAGCTCTTTCTATAATAACACCATGTTTTCGCGCTTTATTTATAGCACTTTGTGTAAAGTTTGTTGTAGTTGTTGCTAATATATAATCTAAAGACAAATCTTCTTTTTTCTGTTGTAATTGCTCAATCCAAGTAACGTCTTGAATTTTATTTCTATCTCTACATTCTATAGCTAGTTTTCTATTACAATTATCATTATCGCTAAATTCAACTAAAACATCTATTTCTCTTTTCCTTTCTGAAAATGGGTCAAACAGAAATGCAGGACTGGTAACTTTATATTTTTCATTGTCTAAATCATATAACCATTTATATGCTAATTCAAATTTTTTTCCTTTTCTTGCCATATAATAATCTCACTTTTAATATTTATATTTTTATTTTTTTAGATATAACATACTGCTTAACATACTGCATTTTTTATCTTGGCAGTAAGTTTAATGACTCTGCCATTATTCAACGATTCTATATTTTTTATTAGGGTCTTTTTCACTATTTCCAACCATCTCAATAGTATTATTATCTAGTAATTTCTTTAAAATTCTTCTAGCAGTTCTATCTGCAATATTAGTTTCTTCAATTATTTCTTTTGCACCTATTAAAACATTTCTTTTAATACATTCAATTATTTTAATTTCATTTTCAGAAAGTAATAGTTGTGATTTATCTTTCATTTCTTTAGAGCTCATTAATTCATCAATAGTGTCGTTTATGATTTTTAGCATAAACTCTATAAATTCTGTTGAATTTCCTGCATTATTGCAATTTTGAATAACTTTATAATATTCTTCTTAATTTTTCTTTATCATGCTTTCAATAGGCAAGTAAGCAAATGCTTTTTCCCAATGTGATAAAATTGCAGTTTGCCATAGTCTTGCAGTTCTATCATTTCCATCATAAAAAGGATGTATAAAAACAAATTCGTAATGGAATATAGAAGATAAAATAAGTGGATTTATTGTATCTTTAACTTCATTCATCCAATTAAATAAGTTATCCATTAAACTAGGAACCATAGTATGAGGTGGAGCCATAAATATTTGTACATCTCCGTCAAAAACACCTTCGCCATGATTTCTAAATTACCTGCATCTTTTTCAATTAAGAAAGTTAATATTCCATGTATTTTCTTTAAATCTTCTATAGAATATGGATTTACTTTATCAATTTGTTCATAAGCCTCATAAGCATTTTTGACTTCTTGAATATCTTTTTGTTCTCCAATTACAGGCTTACCATTTATTACATCTTCAACTTGAAATAATGATAATTGGTTATTTTCAATAGCAAGTGAAGAATGAATTGACCTTATTCTTGATTTTCTCCTTAATTCAGGATATTTATTTAAGTTTTCAAAAGGTTGAATAAAATAGTAAATGCCCGTTTAACATAAATAAAGGGAATTTAGAAGTGAAATAATGTGATTAACATAAATGAATGTGTTAATCGCTTTTTTATTGTATAATATAAGTGTCTGTTTATTGGAGAAATGGAGATAATAATGGGAAATATTCATGAAGCAAATAAACATCTAACATATGAGGAAAGGACATTTATTGAAAATGGATTAAACCAAGGAAGAAATTATACAGAAATAGCCAAAGATATAAACAAAGATAGACGAACAATAGCCAGAGAAATAGAAAAACATAAGTTTAAAAAGAAACCAGGTAAATTTAATGGTAAAACGAACTTTTGTGAGAGGAGGTATGAATGTAATAAATTTGATTGTAACGAAAAAGACAAGTGTTATAAAGAAGAAGTTTGCGAATATTTATTAAAACCACCATATGTTTGTAATGGATGTGAAAATAAAAGTAGATGTAGAAAGATAAAAAAATATTATTATGCAAAATTTGCAAATGATGAATATAAAGAAACATTGTCATCAAAGAGAATAGGAATAAATCTTAGTAAAGAAGAAGCATATGATATAGACACATTAATTGCACCATTGATAAAGAATAAGCATCAGACAATAGCACATGTGTATGCGAATCATCCAGATGAAATAACATTTTCAAGAACGACAATGTATAAGTATGTTAATTTAGGAGTTTTTTCATTAAAGAATATTGATTTGCCAAGAAAAGTAAGATATAAGGCAAGAAAAAAAGATAGGAATCAAAGAGCAAGAAGAGAAAGCGCAATAAGACAAGGGCGAAAATATGAGGATTATGAAGCATATTTAGAGAAACATAAAAATGTAGAAGTAGTAGAAATGGATACAGTTGAAGGTACAAAAGGTGGAAAAGTATTTCTAACAATATTATTTAGAAATAAAAAGTTCATGATGATGTATTTAATGGAACATAAAAGTATGGAATGTGTAGAAAAAGCATTTAGGGACATTAGAGAAAAGTTAGGATTAAAATTATACAAAAAGCTTTTTGAAATTGTATTAACAGATAATGGTTCAGAATTCTTTAATCCAATGAGTATTGAAAAAGTAAATAATGAGATTGTCTCACATGTATTTTATTGTGATCCAGGAGCATCATGGCAAAAAGGTGCAATAGAGAAGAATCATGAGTATATAAGATATATATTACCCAAGAAAAGAACATTTGATAATTTGACAGAGGAGCAAGTAAATAAAATAAAAAGCCATATTAATAGTACAAGTAGGGATTCATTAAATGGAAAATGTCCATATGATGAAATAGAACCAGTAATAACGAAGGAAATACTTGAAAAAATGGGTTATGAAAGAATAAAAGCAGATGATGTTATATTATCACCAAAGTTATTGAAAGAAGGTGATAAATAATGAATTGGAATAAATATTTTAAAGCCATAGAAATGGCAAACAGAACAGAAATTAATCAAGAGCTCCGTAATGCAATCAAGGAGCATTTAGGTTCAAATTTGAATATTTATACGGAACAAGACTTGTGTGAACAAACCCGAAAAGTCATACAAGAATATACGTATAGAAAATCAAATAAAAAATAGTTAAATAAAAAACAATAAACAGACATGTAATTAAATAAATTAAAATCAAGCAAACGGGCAGTTAATTATGCATTTTTAAAAAATTACTGCAAATTTCCTTATTAATGATGTCTGAAAAATGACTAATTTCTGCTCTATAGAATCTATTATATCAAATTTTTATGAGAATATAAATACAAAAAAATAAAAAAAGATGGAAAATAGCAATGTTACGGGCATTTAAATGCGAATTGAGATTTTTTATATGAAAATGGGCATTTACTATTTTATTTAACC
>CAKPKU010000005.1 GCA_934167365.1 uncultured Clostridia bacterium | reverse complement strand
TATCATTTTAGTATATACTTTGTCATAAAACAGTCATCACTACGGACTCGCTCGATTTAGCATGTCATTTTTTGACAAATTATTACAAAAAATGATTATATAAGCTCATTTTAGTTTTTCTTCTTTAGGGATATATCCCTTTTTCTTCATTTTGATTGCAAAGAAAATGCAGAAATCATAAAAAATATGCAAATGAGATACGATTTTTTTAAAATTTATCTTAAAAAGTTCTTTTGGGATGAATTTTACTTTCCTTTTTTCTCTTGAAAAGATTTATATGTTTTTAGTTAAATTTTTTTAAAAAAGTCAACATAACTTTGTTTTTGGAATTTAATATAGAAATTATGAATTATTTTTTAGATATAAATTATCTTTTGACACTTCAAAATCGTTTTTAAGACGTTTTAAAAAAATAGGCATATAAAATTACCACAATATTTATATGCAATATAATTACATATATAAATTGTGGCAAAAGTATTTTTAAATTTATTCTTTTCATGATTGAGTATTGACGCTACAATCTTCTTTATTCCTTTTAAAGAAATCATCTTTTGTTAAAAATAATATTGTCATATATATTAATGTTCCAACTATTATTTGAGTGGTTAGTATTATTGCAGAATTATTAATTAATCCAATTCCATATACTACTATATACATAATAATTGAAAACAGTAAATATTTCGTAAAACTTTTCATTAAAGATTTATTTACAAATTGCTTAATTATAGGTATCTCTAATATCAAAATTACCATTTGTCCTAGTATTGTTGCAATTGCTGCTCCTACTGCTTCATATTTTGGTATTAATAATAAGTTTAGGGCAATATTAATAATAATGCCTATAATTATTAAAATAGTATATTTATTTTCTTTTATATAAGCTATTTCTCGTCTTCCATAATAATTTATTCCTATATTTCCCATCATAACTAAGTATGTAAATACAGAAAAAACATAACTATATATTCCAATATTCTCTGGTCCAAGTATTTTTGCCTTGTATGGTATTGTAATCAAAGGTAATACCATTAATACTATATTATAACTCACAGTATATAAATAGTTTTTTATAATTTTATTCATTTCTTATCACCATACAGTTTCTTTGAAGCACTTATATAGTTTTCAAATGTTGTTAAGTCAACTTTCCTCTCTTTAAAAATAGGATTTTGCATAGTTTTATATAAGTCATTATTCAGATATTTTTTATCTATAATTAAGCATTTTTCTAAGTATTCTTTTTTTGAATATGTCCCCCAATTATTTAACTTTGTAAATAGTATTTTATCAGCATTAAAACTTTTTCCCATTTCAATAAATTTTATCATTTCTTTGTAATTATCTTTTTGAACTACAAAATTAAACTGTAAATTTTGAATTTTTCCTTCTTTTCTTAAATTTCCTAACATTTCCAAATTTTTAATTAAAATTTTAAAATTTCCGCATCTTAATTTTTTATATGTTTCTTCTGTTGCTGCATCTATTGAAATTTGAACATTAATCTCTTTGTATTTGTTTTCTAACAGTTTCCAATTCTTTTCGTTAAATAAAGTTCCATTTGATAAAATTGTAATTTTATTTCTTTTTATATCAGTTTTTAATATATTTTTATAGTGTTCACTAAAAAAAACTTCTCCCTGACCTGCAATGATTATATCAGATTTTTCTAACCATCCTGTATTTATTAATTTATCTTTTATTTCTTCAATTTTTTGATTTTCTTCTTTTGTTGCCTTATAGCGACTTTTTCTACAACTTTGACATTTTAAATTGCATGTTTTATCTATTGCTATTGTTAGTTCTTTTGGATAATTATCTGTTTTTAGTGTTCCTATATTGTTTTCTTTAATATTTGCATTATTAAATTTACATTTTGATAAATCACATAAACAATATGATTTGTTTAGTGATGATAATTTAATAATTCTTGCTATATGATTATTGTAAGAATTTTCTTTATTAATGTTTCCAAATGGAATTCTTATCCAAGTAGGGCAACATCCCCAAATAAAACCTTCATAATCAATATTACAACTATTTTCTAAGTTATTGCAACTAATATCGTATCCTTTACTATTTATGACCTTTATTAATAATTCTGACGGCTTTAACAATTCTACTGGAATTTTATCTATTATCCTTTTATTTGTAAATGTAGGTCTTATAATATTTCTTACATTATTTCTGTTAAGTGCAAATTTTTCTTTATATTCCTTATCTAAGTATTTATATAATTCTTTTAAAGAATATACATTATTATTCTTTATTTTCTTTTTATTTTTGATTTTTTTGCAGATAATTATAGTAGCATCCTCATCTTCTTCTATATCAGTAATATTTTCTAATATACTATACTCTTTAATGTTAAACACATAAGCTATTTGATTACATATTCTTTTAGTTCCCACTAGTATTACATTTTTATCATACATATAATTATCCTCTTTTTCATTTATTATAATATAAATGCTATTTATGTTTTGCTCCATTGTTCATTATAGCATATATTTCTTTCATCTTAAATTTGTCTTTATATAAACTATATTTTCTTAAAACATATTGAAGAATCAACAATTTATAAATTTTTGGTTGTAATTCTTTAAATATAGCTCCCTGATCATAAAAATATTTTTCATTATATCCTTTAAACCATGTGCTTTCTTTATTCTCTACTGTTCCTATTTTTACTGGTACACTATAAATTTTTAAGCCTTTTTTTAAGCACTCATTTAAAAATACTGTTTCCTCTCCCATTAAGAAACTTCCACCTGGACCAAAGTTCTCATTGAAGTTGATTTTTTTATCTTTCATTTCATTTATTTTAAAAGTAATTTCACTTGAAACTACTCTCATTATATCTACCCAATGTATTTTTCCTTCTTTGATTTTCTTCAATTTTCTGTCTTTACTTAGACTTTCAACATAAAAAATAATCATATCTGCTTTTTTATATTTGTTATATGCTTCTAATACTATGTCTTTATAATTATTTTCATATTTTATGTCATCATCTGCAAAAAGGCATATATCCCCATTTGCATATTCTAAGGCTCTATTTCTGCTTCTTGCAACACCTTTTTCATTAAATGATATAGTCCTTATCTTTTCCTCTTTATATTTTAATACAGGTTGCTTATTTTCTACTTGATTTATGAGTAATACATCTTCTAAAATATTTGCTTTTTTTATAAAGCTTTTTACATCTCTTACATCCTTTAAATTTCTAATAGAAACTAGACTTTCAATTACTGGTTCTTTCATAGGTTCTCCTATACTATTCGTTTTTTTGTAGCATGAAATATATACCAACAAAAATTGTATATTGTATATATTATTGATAACTTTTCTTGTTTTCTATATAAATTCCAAGTTCTTTTTAAGTTAGTAAATTTATTTTGTGATAATCCATTATTTGTTACTCTGTAGGTTGTAAAATTTTCATCCAATCCATAAGAAGTTACACCACTTTTTAATATATTCCACCATGTTGCCGTATCTTCACTTCCAATATTAGGCATAAGTATATTTTTCTTATCTATGTATTTTGTATCTAGCATCACAGTCGAAGTTAATATATATGTATTAGTTAGTGCTTTTCTATAATTTAATTTGCTTGGAATTTCTTTTACTTCTTTGAAATTTCCATCTTTCAAATAAGTATATCTTGTATATGTAAAACAATATTCATTGTCTTTCATAAAATTTAATTGTTTTTCTAGCTTTTCTGGGTTCCAAATGTCATCCGAATCTAAAAATGCAATGTATCTATTAGAAACTTTATTTATTGCTACATTTCTACACTCTGCAACTCCAATATGTGTACTTAAATCAATAAATATAACTTTGTCTTTTATGCTTTGAATTTCTTTTTCAATTATACTTTTAGTATTATCTAAAGAGCAATCATTTACAATGATTAATCTCCATTCTTTGTAGGTTTGTTCTTTTACCGAGTTTATAGCTTGTACTACATATTTTTCACAATTATAAGCTGGCATAATTATATCTATCTTATCTATGTTTTGCATAAAGTTTCTTCCCTTCTAGTTATATTTCTTCTTTTTTTCTAGCATCTTTTATTATTTTACCAAATGTTCTAAAAACAATTTTAATATCATTTTTTATAGACCATTTACTCATATAAGTAATATCATATTCTAGTCTTTGTTTTGGATTAGTGTAATAATCTCCCTCTATATGTGATAATCCCGTTATTCCTGACTTAACTTGCTCTCTTATTCTATATTCTGGTACTACTTTTATAATATCTTCTATTATTTCAATTCTCTCTGGTCTTGGACCTACAATACTCATATCTCCTTTTAATACATTAAAAAGTTGTGGTAATTCATCTAACTTTGTTTTCCTTAAAACTTTCCCAACTCTTGTTATTCTGTTATCTCCTTTTACCGCAAGTATTGGCCCGAGTATCCTTTTCTGCATTATTAATCATTGTTCTAAATTTATACATTGTAAATTCTTTACCATCCTTTGTTATTCTTTTTTGCTTAAATATACCAGGACCTTTAGAATCTATCTTTACTATTATAAAAATTATTACCATTATTGGAAAAGTGAAAATGATTGCAACGCTAGACACGAGTATATCAAATACTCTTTTTTGTATTCTCTGTTCCTTATTTAATTTATAATTTATCATATTTTTTCCTTAATTTTTAATATTTTATTATACAATTCCGTATATTTTTGATGATTCTTTTCGCTTTCTTCTTTAGTATCTTTGTGTTTTGTATATTCTAATATGTTATTTTCATATTCTTTATAATCTTTTTCTACTATTTCTATAATTTTTAACATTTGTTTTTTTGTTTCTTCTGTTATATTTTCCAGATTATTCATAGCCATTAAAATTTCTAATTCATTATTTATCTTTTGAATTATCATATTAGAATCATATTTACTTTCAATTTTATTGTTTCTCCAAAAATCAATCCAAAAATCTATACCTTCTACATTTGCTTCATATCCTTCTTGTTCTAAACCTCGTGAAATATTAGATGCTAAATATGTGGTTATCCATTGTTGTTGTTGTGAATAAGGTTCTTTTTTCATATAGTTTATCATTTTTTGCATATTTTCTTTATCATATTCATTAGGATTTTGTGTTCCCACAATATCATTATACATATATTGTTCATTCCATGGCGAAAGTTTACTACTTAGTTTTGGATTGCTTTCTTTTAATAAGTCTGATGTAAGCCCCAAAATATTAATTGTCGTAATAACTGCAAATGCAATAACTATGATGTAGTCTATTATTTCTATCTTTTTTGTCTTTAATTCTTTATCTTTTGAACTACTCAAGGCAACAAGTAAATAAAATAATATTCCTATTGTGATAAACGAAAAATCCATATCCATACAAGAATGTAAAAATATTATTAATATGCTTATTAACATTGCAACTTGCATTCTATATACTTTTATATCACTTCTATTTTTTATTATATCTTTTACATTTTTTAATATAAGTACCAGTATAGAGATAAAAGCAATTAAGCTAATTATTCCAAATGACATCCATATATCTAAAATATTACTATGAACATTTGCAGAATAATATTGATAATCTTGAACTTTACCATATAACAAATTCCAAGCATTTCCACCTGCTCCAAAAAGCCAATTATCTTTTATTATTTTAAAACCATCTCCCCAGTAATCAAATCTTTGCCATACACTTGAATTTTTGAAATTAAATGTCGTAAACATTCTTACTAATCCATTTGGAAGCATTAGATACTTTATAGTATATTTTTTACCATTTATTCTACAAGCATTTATTGTAAATTCTTGTTCTGACATATTTTTCATATATAAAGCTAAATGGTCTACACTATCACCTGTTGTAAACTCTATTTTTTTTGTATCATTACACGTTCCAAAAGTAACCTTACCCTTAATTTCTGTGATATTATATTGATTTGCTTCATCTATTTGTATTTCAAAACATTCTTCTTGTGTATTTGTTTCTGCATTAACATCAAATTCAATTACATATTTTGTATTTGGTTCTATACCTCTAATCCATTCTTCCTGATTTCCTTTTACTACAACAGGTTTAGAGAAATTTAGGCCAACGCAAAAGTATATAAAAAATGCTATTATTAGCGATACACCAATAATTATATATTTTTTAGGTATTTCTTTATCTTTTAATTTCTTTAAAATAAATATAAGTATTAATATTCCAAGAAGTGCTATTGTTGCTTTAGATTGTGTAAGTATTATTGTTATACTTGCAATTAGTATATATATTCCATATAAAATTTTTAATTTTTTTTCTTCTGTATTTAAGAACATTGCAATCGCTAAAAATGTCATAACACTTAGATATATTGCATAAGTATTAGCATAATCGAATACAGAAATCATCCTATATTCATGAAAAGCACTAATATTAAAAAAGCTTAAAATAGGTTGAAATAAATTTATTTTAAAAAACATATCATATCCAAGTATAATTGGTATTACAGAAATTATAATAAGTGCATTTATTATAATTTTTTTCTCTTTATCTTCTGTAATTAAATTTCTTGCTAAAATATATACTCCATATATAGTCCAATACCTTAATATAGCAATTATTGTTTCGCTAAATGATACTGCTGTGTTAAATATCAATGGAATAAGTGGAGAAAGCATAAATATAAGTATTGCTATATCCAGTTTGCTTTTTATTATTACATTTTTTTCTTTTTTTATTTTTTTATATATTACATATACTGTAGTAAAAGCACTTGTAATTAATAACGTTATCCATGTTGGCATTGTTTCACTAGGCATTACAAATATGCTTGAAAGTAACATAATAATGATTATTCCTATCAATCCTATTTTTTCTTTACTCATTTTATCATTCTCCTATTCTTAAATTTAAAATTAGTATATCATATTTTGTATTTTTTGAATAGTTTATTTCATTTTTTCACAGGAGTAAATTATGAAATTTTTGTTTTATTGTGTTGACATAATCTTTGTATGGTGATATAATATTATCGTTGTTTCTTAGTATAGAATCATATAACAATGGATAAAATATTTACACTACCTAAGATAAAAAATTTAATGTGAATATTATTTTTAGGGGATGTGTTTCAAGAATGAAAATATCAAAAAGAACATTTGGTATTTTATTTATTTTTGTGATTGTTTTTATCCTTAATACTTTTTCTTTTGCTACTTACAGAACGGCTGTACTTTCTGAACAGAATATTAAAAGTATTGCAGAAAAATTAGTATTAGATGATTATGCTGATTTATCAGCTGAGGAACAAGAAACTTTAGATTTAATAAATAAATATAGAATAAAAAATGGGCTAACTGAATTAAAGGCTTTGTCTAGTTTACAAGATGTTGCTTATTTAAAGGCTATTGATTTAGTACAAAATAATTACTTTTCCCATACTTCTGTTAATTTAGGTACCCCTTTTGAGATGTTAGAAGATTATGGAATTGATTATATGATTGCAGGTGAAAATTTAGCAGGTAATACTACTCCAGAAAGAGCTGTTGCCGCATGGATAAATTCTCCTTCTCATAAAGCTAATATTTTAGAAAAAAATTTTAGTTATACTGGTATTGTAGTGATTGATAGCCCTGTTTATGGCAAAATTTATGTGCAATTGTTTATTGGTTAATTTATGACACATTAAATTCGATTTTAATCAATTTGCACATTAGATATATAATTACTTGCTAAGTATCAAAAGAGATTAAAAAGTTAAAATATAAAGTAAAGAGATATAAAATAATCGTGGTTATGATTATTTTATATTTTTTTATTTTATATGTTAGTTATGCATTTTTTTGATTATTATTGACAAAAAATTATATGGATTGTCAACCCTTTTTTATACAATTTTTATAAGGACACTTTTAATAACATCATTAATTTTTCATTACGGTAATAAACTTAACTTATGTAAGTTTATTACCAATTCCATATTATAATTTTCATTCATTGTGCAATTACGAAAATGGCATAAATCACTTCGTTTTTTATACATTTTCTTCATTGACAATATTTTTATATTCAACTGGTGTTAAATAATTTAGTGAACCATGAATTCTTATATTATTATACCAATTAACATATTCATATAAATCAGTTTCTAATTCTTCAAAGCTTTCAAATATTCTATTAAAAGCAAATTCAGTTTTTATTATTTTATATGTTGCTTCAGCAACTGCATTATCATAAGGACAACCTTTTTGGCTTAATGATCTATCTATATTAAATGTTGTTAATACTTCATCAATTATTTTATTCTTAAATTCATCTCCTCTATCTGTATGAAAAATATTAATATTATTTAAATTAGCTTTAATTTTTCCAAATGCTTTATACACAAGCTCTGCATTTTTATTTTTTCCTGCTGCATATCCAATAATTTCTCTATTAAATAAATCAATTATTACGCATATATAGTTCCATTTTCCTTGAACATTCACATATGTTAAATCGCTTACAACAACATCTAATTTTTCATCTCTATTAAACTCTCTATTTAGCTTATTTTCAATATTATCCTCATTACATGTTGCTTTGTGTACCTTAAATTGTTTTACTGTATAATTTGAAACTAATCCATTTAAAATCATATATTTTCTTATTCTTTTTAAACTAACTTGATATCCTAATTTTTGTAATTCAACTTTTATTTTTCTTGCTCCATAATTATTTTTGCTGTTTTTAAATATTTCAATGATATGTTTTTCTATTCCAACATCAACTCGTTTATTTTTTCTTTTATAATATACTAAAGATCTTGTTACACCTAATAATTTGCACATTGCGCTGATACTGTATTTTTCTTTATTAGCTATTATTATTTTGATTTTTGTCCCAATATCAGCGCTGCTTGCTTTAAAATATCATTTTCCATTCTTAATTGTTGATTTTCTTTTTTTAATCTAAGTAATTCTTTTTCTTCTTCAGTTCTATTATCACATGCTTTAAAAGATCCTGTTTTATTATATTTTTGAATCCAGTTCATAAAAGCAGAACGTGTTAAATCATATTCTTTTACTATTTCAACGACTGGTTTTCCACTATTATATAATTTTACCATTTGTAATTTAAACTCTTCTGTAAATTCTCTTCTTTCTCTTCTAGACATGTTTAATTCCTCCATATTCTTTTATTTAAATTTTATTATAACATGTCCTTATCTTTTTTGTCTAATTTAGTATAACCTATCCAGTTTAAGAATATTTAGGGAAAAATATAATTTAGAATATCTTACTCCATACGGATTACGACATTCTTTTGCTACATTCTTATCTGAGCAAGGAATGAGAGATATTGTATTAATGAAATTAATGGGACATGCTGACTTTGCTACAACACAAAAATATTATATATTTGTATCTGATGCAAGAAAGAAACAAGAATATGAACAAGCTTGGGGATTAGTACCAACATCAAATAATAACACAATAAATTCAAATATTCTTAATATACCAAATGCAGACGGAATAGATCCAAATACTATAATAGCAAAAGAATTTGAACAATTACAAAAAATTTGGATACAGACTCTTGTTGCTTCTACAATATTGCAAAAAAATAATACCCTATTGGGTATTAAAATGGTGCATCACCGGGGAATCGAACCCCGAACCTCCAGATTAAGAGTCTGTTGCTCTGCCAATTGAGCTAGTGATGCAAGTATTATAATAATTTGTTATGCACATTAAACTGGCGCGAGTTATTGCAAGTTGGCGCATTTTCAAAAAAAAGTCCACTCACAATAACTGTTCGAATCGAGTGTTATACACTATTTTGGGCATTATCCTGTTGCACCATTGCCAGATGATTAAGAGTCAGCTGCTCTACCAGCTGAGCTAATAGCGCATATGAAACTTTAATTATTATATTCTAGTTGTTTATTAATGTCAATACAATTTTTTTATTTTTCTATTTATTTATCCTAATTTTTATGATATATTATATAGTACCTTTTAACTAGAAAATTAATATATTATAGTAATTTCCAAAAATTACTCGTTTATTTTTTACTAATTTAATTGTATAATATATTTAAAAGATTTGGAGGCGCGCCTATGAAATTTGAAAAGTTAAACGAAAATAAAATAAGAATAACTATAAGTAGCAAAGATTTAATTGAAAAAAATATAGATTTTAATTCCATTTTATCTAATTCAACTGAAACGCAAGATCTTTTCTTAAATGTTTTAGAAGAAGCTGAAGAAAAAGTCGGATTTATTACTAAAGATCATAAAATAAAAATCGAAGCACTTGCCATGGCTGATGGAGATTTTGTATTAACAATAACGAGATTTGGCAAAAAGGACTGTGATGATAATTACCAAATTTCAAAAAATAAAAAATTAAAGGTTAAAAGAAAACAAACTAATTTAAGTTCGGAAAATTTAGTATATGCATTTAACTCATTTGATGACTTTTGTTTATTTGCATCATATGTTAATACAATAAAAAATTACAATACAATAGCTAAAAATACTGTATTATATACATATAATGATACATATTATTTAGTTTTTTCAAAACTTAATTTAAACCATCCTTACATAAAAAAATTCTACACATTTATCACAGAATTTGCAACATATGTTAATAGCTCTGAATTATTTTATTATAAACTATTAGAGCGTGGAAAAATTGTATTAAAAAATAATGCCATAAAGTTATGCTTAAAACATTTTTATTAAAAAATGAAAACCTTATAAATAAAAAAATCATTGAATTTACTAATGTATTTTCAATGATTTTTTATGTATTAAACTAAAATAAATTTGTTGGTTCTATCTTCCTTTGTATATATAATTTTGTGGGTTTTGTGCAACTCCATTTATTCTAACTTCCCAATGTAAATGAGGTCCTGTTGATAAACCTGTTGAACCCATTGCACAAATTACTTCTCCTTGTGTAACCTTTTGACCTTCTGTAACATATAATTTACTATTATGTCCATAGTAAGTTTCAATTCCATTTCCATGATCAATTATAACTAAATTTCCATATCCACCACTATTATATTTTGCGTATTTTACTGTTCCACTAGCTGCTGCTGCAATTGGTGTTCCTGTTGAATTTGCTATATCTAGTCCTTTGTGATTATCTCTTGAACGAATTCCGAATCTTGATGATAACATTCCTTGAACTGGCTCTACAAACGAAATTCCTAGGCTTGATATATATGTTGCATTATTGGCTCCTGCTACTAAATTAGGTTTTACAACTTTTTTTTCGTATAACCCAGTAACACATTCATCCACAGATGTAAAACTTGCTATTTCTGTATTATATTTTTCGTAAATCGTTATTTTATCAATATTGTTACTATCTTTTTCCTTCAATTGATTTACAATACTTTCTGCTTCTGGATATGTTGAAACGTAGTATTTGTCTTCTCCATTTAGTTGTATTGCAAAGTAATTATAATATGTAATTCCTGTTGAAATAACGGATTTATATATTTCATCATCATTTGTTTGAATATTTCTTTTTAAAAATGTATGCTCATATTTTGGCATATTGTCAATTTGAACATATGCAATATTTGGAGAGCTAGAATCTCCTTGCTCTATGAATAAATTTATTTTTTGTTGGAGTTTACTTTTGTTGTCACAATATCCAATAAATTCTCCATTATATGTGACTATATATGCAGACTTAAAAAAGAATGCTAATATTCCTATAATTATAAAAAATGCTAAACACAATAAAATTGTTAGTCTTACCAATGATCTAATATGTATTATTCCTTTTTTTATTATACTAATACTTAACACTCCCTTTCTACATTATCTAGTATTAGTATTCTACTACAAAAAAATATATAAAACAACAATGTGCTATAATTTTATGTGAAAAAGGGAAAAGAGGAAAAGAGAAAAAAGGAAAGAGGAAAAGGGGACGGTTCTCTTTTCCACATTTATGGAAAAAGGGACATATCTATTTTCGGATAAAAACTTTATTATCTAAAAATGTGTCACAAATTCCACAAGTGTGGAAAAGAGAACCGTCCCCTTTTCCATTTACATTTTTCTTCTGTTAATTACAACTAATATAATAGTTGCGGTTACTAATGTTAATACTGATACTATTACTGTATCTCCTGTTTTTATAACTTTTGTTATTTCCTTTATATCATCTACTATTGTTTTATTTAATTTGATTATTAATATTGCACTGTCTTTATTATCATCTTTAGTTGTTTCTTCATATCCTGGTACATTTTCTGTTCCTGTTATATTAACTATATTTACTTTTTCACCAACATTTTCTGTACTTGTATTCCATCTTACGGTTATTAAATATTCTTTTATTTCTCCTGATTTAATGATTGGGGTTTTTAATATATATTTTCCATCTTTTTCCTCCCATTCCAAACTAGATTTTTCCTTTATAAATTCAAATCCATTTGGTAAGTCTTCTTCTATTATTGCTGTTCCTTCTATTTTTTCAGTATTTGTTACTTTTATTCTATATGTTACTTCCAATTTTGTATTATTTGCATTATTATAATCAATTTCAATTTTTTCCTTCTCATTATTTGTTATGTTTTGTTTTTCATTATTTAATATTATATTATCTATTTCTTTATCTATTTTCATATTAAATTTCAATTTTCTATAATAATACTCTACTGTTATATCTTCTTTTGTTAGAACTCCCTCACTATTTTCAGGATATTTTTCTTTTACTAATTCATAATATTTAAAATATTTTTCTTTTGTTTTATAATTATCTCCTATTATTCCATTTATTTGATCGTAATCTTGTCCATTTTCTGTTTTATAAATTGTTTCTCCTGTTTCTTCATCTAAATATTTTATTATAACTTTTGCTGGAATTTTCTCATATTCTACTGTTATTTTTTTATCTTCTTGAATATTATTAAAATATCCTTCTGGTATTTTTACTACATTTTCTTCTATATTTATATTTTCATCTTTTTCATAATCTATTATTTCATCATTTATTCTTATTTCTTTGATTCTATAACCCTCATCTGGTTTTATTTTTATTTCTTTTTCATTGTTTTTTCCTCTTATTACTGTTTCATATGGTGTACTATCTTCTCCATCTATCATTCCACCTTTTACAAGTTTTTGATTTTCATCTTTGTCTATTTCTATATGCTCTATTACATC
Source organism: uncultured Clostridia bacterium (assembly GCA_934167365.1). Lineage (GTDB taxonomy): Bacteria > Bacillota > Clostridia > TANB77 > CAG-508 > CAG-492. The sequence continues at coordinate 22,969 of CAKPKU010000005.1, read as the reverse complement.
TGTTGTTATTGTAAATTGTTTCGTATACCAATATGTTACTGTTATTTGAGTTTCTGTCATTTTGTGTGTTTCTTGCTCTTCATATACTATCATTTCTTCTTCTGTTGTTCCATATGTTACATCTGTTTTAACACTTACTCCTTCTTTTACTGCATCTACTTGTGCTGGAATATATGTTTCTATATTTAGTCTACTTGTTGTGTATATGTCATTTACATATCCATCTTTTATTATTTGATTTGAAACTTCTTCTTTTGTATCTGCATCTCTATATTTTACTATTACTTTTGCTGGTATTTTTTCAAATTCTACAACTATGTTTTTATCTTCTGTTACTTCTTTAAAGTATCCTTTTTCTAGGGTTATTTTATGATTTTCATCTTCCATGTCTTTTACATTTAATGGTTGGTCATTTATTGTTACTGTTTTTACCCTATATCCATCTTCTGGTATTATTTCTATTTTGTTTTCATTTGATGCCATTTTATTGATTTTTTCGTAGCTTTCAAGTCCATCTCCTGATATTGTTCCTCCTGATACTTCTTTTTCAGCTCCATCTATTATTTCTGTATGTTTTTTTACTTTTGTTGCTATATTATATTGTCTTTCATAATAATATCTTACTTCTACTACTACTCCATCTTTATATGTTACTGTTTTTTCATTATCATCTTTTCCTAATACAATAATATCTTCATTACTGCTTACTGGTCCTTCTACTGATATATAATCTTTATATTTTTCGTTTTCATTTGTTGTTTTATTATATATTTTTCTGTTTGTTTTTTGACTTAATGATACATATCCTTCTATTGTTTCACTTTCTAGCTCTATTCCACTTTCAAGTGTTAATCCATCTTTTTTGTCTTTTTCATTTAGCTCTATATGTCTTACTATAATTCCTGATGGTATTCTTTCATACCAATATGTTACTGTTACTGTATCTGCACACATTTCATGCTCTTCTTGGTCATTATATGCTGTTATATCATTTCCTTCTGCATTATATGTTATGTTTGCTTTTACGTTTTCACTATTTTTTACTGCTTCTACTTCTGCTGGTTTGTAATTTGTAATTAATTTTCTGGTTGTTGTGTATTTTTCTGTTTCATATCCTGATATTTCTTCATATTCTTTATTATCTTCTGTTTTGTATAATACTGCTTTTGTTTCCTTTTCTAAATATTGTACTATTACTGTTGTCTTCTTTCTGAATTCTACTTCTATATGTTTATTTGATTGCATTCCTTGTGTTTCATCTACTATGTATTTTTGTGGAATTATTAGGCTTCCATCTTCTTCATATGTTAATGTAGTTAGGTCTAGTTTTGTTTCTTCTGTTTCTCCGCTCTTTATTATGACTTTTGTTATTACATATTCACTATCTGGTTTTATTTTTATTTCATTTTGTGGTTTATCTCCTTTGAATACTTTTTCATATGGTGTTAGGTCTTCTCCTGAGATTGATCCACCTTTTATGTTTGGTATTTTTGTTCCATCTTTGTAGGTTTCTGTGTGCTCTATTACATCTGTTGTTATTTTAAATTGTGTTTTGTAATATACGTTTATTATGTTTTTATCTGCGTTTTCTGTTATTGTTAATGGTAAGTCTTTATTGTCTGCTGTTTTTACTTTTTCTAGTGCATATCCATCTATTACTTTATCTGTGTATGTTGATATTTGATCTTTGTATTCTGCTGTTTCTGTTTCCATTTTTGATTGGTCTTCTATTCCATCATAGAAATAATGTACTGTGTATGTGTAATCTGATAAGTCATAATATAGTTTTATTATGTTATTTTCTGGTACTTCTGTTATTGTTAGTGGTGAACCTTCTTGTTTTGCATATTTATATCCTGTTTTTACTTTTCTGTCTGCTTCTGTTATTGTTATTATGTCTTGGTATTTTGCCATTTTTGTGTCTGTTACACTTTCGTCTTTTTCGTATTCACCTGTTTCTTTATTTTTATAATAATGCTCTATTGTATAATTATAATTTTTAAATGAGTAATAATAATATACGTTTATTGTATTTTTTTCATATATTCCACTTGAGTTTTGTGGAGTACTTACAAGCATATATATATCTGATACATCTGCTCTTTCTTTTGTTACATATCTTTCTCCTAACAAATCTTGTTTTATTTCATTTTCAGCAACTCCTCCATCTTTTAATGGAACTTTTACTGCTTCGTTTCCAAATTCTTCTCCTGTTCCTTCTACATAATGATGTACAATTACTGTTCCTGGTATTGGTGAAAGTTCTGCTATTATATGTTTATTTTCTTGTACATTTTCAAAATTGCTTAATTTAATACTTCCATCTTCATTTTTCGTATATGAAATTTCTCCTTGTTGTTCTCCTTCTCCATAAATAATAATTGTATTTTGTGCTCCATCTTCTTTTGTACTTACTAAACTGATTTTGTTTATTATATAGTTTTCCTCTGGTGTTATAACAATTTCTTTTGTACTATTCTTACCATGTTCTACAACTTCATATGGTTGTTGTTGCTCTCCTGATATTGTTCCTCCTTTTACCATTACATCTTCTTTTTCATTCGTTAAATTATTTGTTTTTCTTTCAACATGCGCTTTTACTTCTGTTGTAATATTATATTGATTTAGACTATAATAATAGCTTATTTCAGCATCCGTATTATATTCTAATGTATCTGTTACTTGTACAGAATCCTCAATTGTACTTGTTATTGAAACTAATTTATATTTATTTAATAAATTATTATACTCTTCATTTTCACTTACATCATAACTTGAATTTGCACTTACTTTATAATTTCCATCTTCATCAAATGTAACATTTGATTCTGTAAATTCAGTTCTGTCATCTGCTAATTTACTTTCTGTTCCATCTAAATAATGGTGTATTACTAAATTAATTGGCTCTGCCTCATAATAATATATAATTTCAATAGTTTCATTTGTGTATATACCTGTTACATTTGATGGTATTACATAATTTCCATTTGAGTCCTTTTCCAAATGTAGCTTACTTAAATCTGCGTGTGGACTTGTTATATAACTTGCTCCTATATCACCTTTATAAACATCATCTTTTGCAACTTTATTAGTTGTATATGTTCCATCTGATTGTTTTAAATAATGATGTACAATTACAGATTGTTGCTTTTTATTTGTTATATTTATAATATTCTCCTGTCCTGCAACTACTTCAAATTCAAATGGTGTATTATTCAAAGTATATCCTTTTGGTGCTTCTAACTCAGTTATTTTGTATTTTCCAATTGGAACTTCTTGTCTAATTTGTCCATATGAATTAGTTATAATGATTTCATTATAGTGATCTACTTCATCACTTATTTGCTCTATACTAAATTTAGCTCCCTCTAATTTTTCATCTGGATTTTGTTCATCTACTTTATTAATTATTAATATTTGATCTAACGGTGTATATGTAACTACTATATGCTTATCTTCTTGTACATCTTTAAAATATCCCCCTGGAATTTTATATATTCCAGTATCATCTATTTCATAATCTATTTTTTCTCCGTTTATTGTAATATTACTAATTCCATAGTCGGAATCTGGTGTCATTATAATTTCCATAGTACTGTCTTTTCCATATATTATTGTTTCAAATGGGTCTAAGTCTTCTCCTGTAATACTTCCACCTTTTACTCCATTACTTTCATTTACATCTGTTGTTACCTTGAACTTCTTTATAGAATTTTCAATTGTTAGCTCTGTTGTTTCAATCAAGTTTATTGGAATTGGTTCAGTTAATAATGGATATTTTGCTCTCCTATATAACCATACATTACTAACATTTAATTTGTCATAAAATTCTTTTGACTGCATATATTCAGCTGATACTGAATTTCCATATGTATTTTCTGTCTCTTCTATTTTTAATGTTTCCAAATAATAACAATTATTTACATTGTTTCCTTGTCCTACTATTCCGCCTATCTTACTATTGTTACTATCAGTTGTAACTTCTCCTATATTATAACAATTATTTACTTTTTCAGTGTCAGTCATTCCTATTATTCCACCTACATGTGCTTTACCATTGGTAAAAAGTCCACTATTATTACTACTTATTTTCCCTGTATTATAGCAATCATTTATATTACAATAACCAGCATAACTTATTAGCCCTATTATTCCTCCAGCATAACTTTCAAAGCTATTGCTTTTTATTTCTCCTTTGTTATAACAATTATTTATATCTTTGTTACTATGGTAAACTACATACCCTATTATTCCTCCAGCATAACTTTTAATATAAGCATCACTATTTACTTTTCCTATATTATAACAATCACGTATATCTGCATGATATTCTGATCCAACTATTCCTCCTGCATAACTTACAGAACTACCATCATAACCTTTACCACTTACTTCTCCTGTATTATAGCACTTACTTATATCACTAGAAGATACATAGCCAACTATTCCTCCTACATAACAAATTCCACTATTGTTACTAGTAGTACCACTTATCTTTCCTTCATTAAAGCAATTACTTATACTACTAGATAGCACAAATGCTGCTATTCCTCCTACATTTACATTACAGGTATATCCCCAAGTCTTTATTTCGCCAGTCATTCCAAGATTTTCTATTTTTCCTTCTTTTACATAACCAAACAAACCAGCATCCTTATCTTTTGTATTAATATATATATTCCTTATTTCATACCCTTGTCCATTGAAATATCCAGAAAATACATTTGATTTATCTCCTATTGGTGAAAAACCGCAACCTGATGTGTTTGTTAGCTCTGCCTTTATTCCTTCAATAGTTCCGTCACCATTTAAATCTCCATAACTTATGTCATTTGAATTATTATATGAACTATCTTCTTTAAAATCCAATGTTCGTTGTAATACTATTGTTTTTTCTGTGTATGAATTTCCACTATTTACATTTTTAGATAAATCTACTAAATCCTCTATACTATTTATATTTATCTGTCCTTCTACTTCTCCTGCTACATCATTATTTTCTTCTTTGCCACTTGCTACTTTGAATATCTGTTCATTGCTTTTTTCTTGATATCCCTCTGGATATCCTATTTCAACTATTTTATATGTTCCACCTTTTAATGGTAATGTTATTGTTCCATTCTCATCTGTTGTTACAACATATTCATCATATTCATTCTTCTCACCCACATAATTATTATTTGCATCTTTGGCATAATCTAGCTCCTTTCCGGTGCTATCTAATTCATATATTATAAACTTTGCATTTGCCAATAGCTCTCCTGTTTCTAAATCTTTTTTTATTAATTTAAATAATGGTTTATCTTGTATTACTAATTTTACTGTATTTTCCCCTATTATTACATCTTTTAAAGTCTCTAGATTTTCCTTATTTTCTATTGTAATTTTTAATTTATTATCTTCATCTTTATCTACAATAAATTTTATTTTCTCTATATTGTTTGAATATCCTGATGGTGCTTTTATCTCTTGTAATGTATATTCACCAGTTATATATTTTCCATCTTCATGTATATATAAATTTGGTATTTGTATATATCCATCAGATTCTGTTGTATATATATTTGTATTATTTTTATCAGTACTTTCTAATGTGAAATCTGCACCTGTTAATGGTTTTAATTTTTCTACATCATTTTCGTTACTGTTTTCTTCTACTTTTAATATCTGCAAATTATATGTTGGTATTTTTTCGTTTGTTATATCTACTTTTATATTTATTAAATTTTCATTATCATTATTTTCTATAACAGCATTTTCAAAACTTAAACTGTCACTTTCAAATTTTAGCTTTCCATTTGCATCTTTAACTAACTTAAATTTTATATCATTATTAAGATAATGTTCCTCTGAATATAGCTCTTTTAATGTATATTCTGTATTTTGTTCTAATCCAATTATATCTACTTGACCATCTTCATTTGTTATATATGTCTTTTTAGTTTCTTCTATTTTAAATTTAACATCTTTCAATAATTGTGATGTTTCTATATCTTTTTTTGTAATGGTTATTTTATATTTTGGCTCATCTTCTATACTTGCTTTTAATGTTTCGTTTTCAATTATTGGCTCTGTGGCAAATTTATCATCAGATAATACTATAACCTCCAAATTTCCTTGCTCATTTTTTGAAACCCTAACCTTAATTTCATCTTCACTTAAAGAATAATCTTCAGCAGCTTTAATTTCTTTTAATGTGTATACTTTGTCAGCATACAATCCTTCTGCTAGTAGTTTTCCTTGTGAATTTGATGTTATTATTTTAGTTAATACTTCATTATTATCATTATCTAGCTCTGTTAATTTATAACTTGCTCCTGAAACAACTAAACTTTTTCCAGCTTTATATTTTGTTATATCTATATCATACTTTCTAACAATTCTTATACCTAATTTATTAGGCTCTGTACTTGTTTGTAATTTTCCCTCTTCTGTATTTAAGGCAAAATATACAGCATGTTCACTATATGATATTTTATTATAAGATATTCCTTCTGGAATTTTTATTTCATATGTAAATGTATACGAAGATTTTGTTGGTAACTTGTATTCACCAAAATCTATTAAATACTTTTTTACCTTTGTCCAATCATCTGGACTCTTTGTCCATTTATTATTACTATCATTTAGGTCACTTGTTGCACTTTCATTTTCTGAATAATATACTGTTACAATATCTTTTAACTGTTCTGACATTTGTATTCCAGTGTCTCCCATTGTTACACTAAATTCAGATCCTAAATTTTGTTTATTAATTATATAACTATTTCCTTCAAAAGGTATTACACCTAATATTTTGGTTTCGCTTATTGTTGAATTATAATTATTTAATAAATTAATGTTTACATTTGCAGTTCTAGTTTCTTCATTTAATTCAGACACATTTGGAGCTACTGTTACACTATTTTTATCATCATAATTTGTAAGTGTTTGATTTGTTATAAGAGTACTTGGAGTTAACAAATCTATTCCTACTGAACTTGTTCCAACTAGCTCTTCAAAATTATTATTGCTGTTTACATCATATATATCTTTATTGTTAATTACATATTTATTACAATCCTCATTAACTGCATATAATGTTATATTTTTTCTTTCAGTAACAGCTACTGGATTTGCTGTTAAATCACAATTTATAGTTATTGTATATGTCTGCTCTTCTGCGTTTTCAGTAATTATTTTTATAAATTTACAATTATCTTTTTCATATACATCATATGCTAATACTTTTACATCTTGATTGCTTATTTGTATATTATTTATATTTACTGAAATAATCTCTTCTGGTAACTTAACTAAAAACTCACCATTTTTCCATTTCATTTGATTATATTCACTATCACTTGTTGTAATTGTTATTTTATGATTTTTAGATGTATTTTGTGTTGAAATTTTTGTTGGCGTTGTTGCTATTCTTGCATTTGAATTTGGTTCCTCATAATTTGCAATTCCTATTTTATTCATTGATTCATAATCATCATTTTCTTCAGATTTCACACTACCTAATAAATATGAATATATTTTACTTAATTTATCAAATTCATCTTTAGTAAATGTTGTTGTTACAGTATTATCATTTATTTCCTTAATATTATATACTGATAATAACTGGTTTTCAGATGCTTCACTTGTTTCTATTCTTATGTGTTTTATAGCGCTTTCATAATAGTAAGGATTTGAATTTGAATATTTTAACCAATCATCTTTAGTAAATGTATGTATTAATTCATTTGTTTCATCATTATATAATTTTATATATCCATTCTTACCTAATAGTGATATTGCTCCAGAAAAATATATTCCTATATTTGATGTATAATTTTCCATGCTAAAATATTTATTTTCTGTATTTAAAAACTGGTCTGACAAACTTGTATCAGATTCTTTCATGACTGCAGATTTTACTATTTTTTGGTTTCCAGAATAAAAATCCCATCTTACTTCATAATAATCTTTATCTGTACTTTCTTCGTTTTTATTATATATTCCCAAAGGTTTTTGTTTAGAAACAACATATCTATATGGTATATATTCTCCAACTTTCACTTCAAAATTATATGTGCTTCCTTTTGGATTATTATATTCTACTGCTACTATTCCTTCTGCTATATTTGATTGTAGTGGATTTTGAAATTCACTATTTGGATTATTATATCCTACATAATATCCAGTTACTGGAATTTCCAATGTTATAGAATTTTCATCTAAATTTTTATATGCTTCTAATGGATATGTCACCTTTATATCATACCTATTGCTTTTTGAAATAGCTGTTGTTATTTGACCGTCGTCATTTATTTGACTTGATCTTTTTATTGTTAAAAAACTATTTTCTTTATTATAATCATATGTAACATTGTTTCCTTCTACTATTACATTTATAGGAGAATATCCATTTAGCTTGGGTATTGTTGCTGTTACAACGTTTTCCTTTAATAACAATTTCAATGATGTTTCATTACTTTTTATAAAAAATGAAATACTCATTGAATTATTCTCTTCATCTTTTTCAACTTTATCTATATCATATGATTGTGCTTTTGTAGATAATGAACTTGTTATACTTCCATACCAATCAACTGTTATATTTCTTGTTACTGATATATCTGCTGTATCTCCATTTGAATCTACATATGTTCCTGTTAATGTTACACTGTTTACTTTAGAATAATCATTTATATTCTCTCCAATTAATGATGTAATTGTTCCTAGAAATAACTTTTGACTTCCAGATTGTATTTTGTCTTCTAATTTTATATCTGTTGTTTTTCCGATATAATCTCCATCTACGATATTATCATCAACTATTGCCGTGGTCCATGTAAAGTTTTCTGCGTTTAATGTTATTCTACCATTTTGCAAATATCCTTCTGTTAATACATTTAATTCCATGTATAATGTATCATTTTCCGTTAGCTTTTTACATGTACCTTTTATTCTTTCAGCATATCCATCTTGATTCAAATCTCTAGTAAAAAATGCAGAAAACCTAACATTATCACTTTGAGTTTTGTTATCTTCATCTGTTAGCTCTCCATATGTCATAGCTCTTAATGTTTCTTGATCTAAACTTGCAGATGACTTATCCACTTTTTTTACAAAAAATGTGGATAATACTGTCAAAATTATTATTGACACTATACTTATTAATCCTAATACTAACCATTTTTTTGATTTCATAAAAATACTCCTTAATTTTTAATATTATTTTCCTCATTTAATATTAAACGAACTAATTTTTATTGTAAATATGTCAATATCTATGATTATTTTGCTATTTCTAGGGATACTTCACAATCTTCTTTTATTACATTTTTATTAAATATTATTATGAATTTTAATTATTTTCATCTTTGCTTACGGAATTGCGATTAAATTTATATTAAATTCCTTGCATCCAAAGTTTTGTCATGTCTTTTTATATAACAAAAAATTGCTAATAAAAAATAATCAGTATTACTTCAACACTCACTTAATTTATACTTTGCCATATCATCAAAAAAAACGGGCTAGCCCGTTTTTTTACAATTATTGTAATTGATTTTTCACGTTTTGTATTTCTGTTTGAGTTGCCTGTGCAGCAGGCTTATAATAGCCCTTTGTTTCTGCTATTTTAAATAGCTCATATTGAAAGCTTTCATCAGAATTACGAATTTGTTGAATTGCTTGTCGTAATTGCATATTTTCAGTTTCTGAAATAACACCTTGATATGTTTTTAACTCAGACTTAACACTATTTAATACATCATTAACCATTGTTTTCTCATCCATATAATAAATACCTCCCTAATTATCCAAAAACCACATTAATTTTTGTTTAGTATTCAATGCATCTTGAGCTGATTTTGTAAATATTTGTTTTATTTGAGGATCTACTGCTTGTGAGGCGTATGAATTTAATTTTTGGTAAGATGTTTCATGTGCCCCTATAAGGTGTCTTAGATTTTGTAATTCTACTTGATTTAAATTTGGCATAAAATTTCACCCTTTCTTGGATCAATTATCCTAAAAATTTAACAATAATAGTGTTTCCATATTAAAATTTTATATACCGTATTTTTATGAGTTACTCAAAAACAATTTTATATCATTAAAAACCACTTTATCAATATATGTCTTATAATAATTAATGTCAGATCTAATTTCAGTAGCACTTATATTAATTTTCGTTCGCTCTTGGTCTACTAATCTATTTATAACATGAAAATCTCGCGAAACAAATTCTCCATATTTTTCACTAGAATAAAAATGTGTCACTGGTATATTTTTAATTAATTTTTTCAAATAATCGTTTTGAATTTTTACACTTTTTTCATCCAATCCATATTGTATTGGTGGATTCTTTGCTAAAATAATATTTACAGATGGATACATTCTTTTTATCCAATTTGCCCTATGCTCCAAAGGGATATTTATTTTTTCTGTTTCATATACAATAACATATACTTCATCCATTTCTGCAATTGCTGTTTCAATTAAAAATTGATGCCCTTTATGTAATGGAGCAAATTTTCCTATTGTAAAACCTATTTTCTTCATATAATCACCCTAATAAATAATTCATCTATCTATTTTACTATGATATTTATTAATAATCAAGGGAAATTCGATCTTCTAATTTAAATTGTCAAAAAAATACCTCGCTTATTACATAATTTAATAAGCGAGATACTATATATTTTTTGATTATTTAACAATTTTTTTATTAAATATAATTCCAGTTACAAGTATTGCCAAGAAACCTAATACTGTTCCTATAAATAATACTATTTCAGATCCAGTCTTTACTGCAATCAACATTTCTTGTTTGTCATTATTATCATCAGTTACATCTACCGCATTAAATTTGTTTGTATATTCTGCTATCTTTGCTTCATTTACAATTGTACCAAGTGTTCCGTCTGATAAATCCCATTCAAAAGTTACCTTTACAACTTTGCTTCCACCTGGATTTATTATTTCATTTTCTAAAGCTGAACTTACAACCATATTTCCTTCTTTCTTCCATATTCCGTCATCTACTAACTTAGAATTTTCTGGGATATAGTCAATTAATTTAGTTGCATATCCTGGTATTTCACCAACATTTTTAACTTTTAATCCATATGTTACAGCAATGGTTGTATTTTTAACTTCACTACTTTTTACATCAACTTTGACCAATTGATCACTTTGACTTTCACCTACAAGCTTAACAGTTTCACCATTTTTATTTTTAATTTTTATTTGATCTATATATTTTTCAATATTTAAGTCAAAATATTTTATATATAACTTCTCTGTGCTTTCATCATTTTCTGGATAATCATCATTTTTATTTGGTATTATTATAACTTTATTTTCAATCATTCTATCATCTGATGTTATTTTGCTTTCATCAACTTTAAATATTACTTGAACATCTAAATAACTCAAATCTGAATTTTTATCCTTATTAAATGCTTTTATTTCTTTATTTACTAAATTATCTGTTACTACAATTACTGCCTCTTCTGGATTCTGTGTTTTATATACCTGTCCTTGATCATCTGCTCCATACATTACCCAACCATATTCTTTGTTTAGTTCATTATCTGGCACATATACTAATCCGTCTGGTATATACTCAACTATTCTTTTACCCTTTGCGGTAACATCACTTTCATTATACATACGAATTGTATATTTAACCTTTTGGTCGTTTGATGCTTCTTCAATTCTATTATTAAGTTTATATGTAATCTTTCCATCTTCTGATATATCAATTCTTGGTGCTCTGTCATTTATGCTTTCATCATCAATTGCAGATATGAACTTTTTAATTGATAAATTATACTTTTCAATTTTTGTAGTATCAATACAAATATTAATTTTTTTCTGATCTTCATCTACTTCTACTTTAAATCCACTAATCTCGTTATATTTAACTTTAAATTCGTATTTTTTAAGCTCTTGATTATATGTACTTACTATTTCTACATTTCCTGGTTTTTCTTCACTTACAATTGTATCACAATATTCTGGTATCTCTGTTTCAAAAATTGTGTATTTTTGTGTTAATAAATTTGTTAGCTCTAATTCTTCTACATATAAAATTCCGTTTTTTGTATAATCTTCTACTAAAGTTTCAGCTCCTTTTTGTACTTTAATTTTTGCCCCATCTATTAATTCATTATTTGCTTTATAAACTACTTGTAAATCATATGCTCTTAATTCAATATAAAAATATTCTACTACAATTTCCTCTTCGGTAAATGTTCCCTTTTCATTATTTGGTAGTTTATCTAAGTCTAACTTATATCCTGGTATATCTATTCTTGTTACTTCATAAGATTCATTAACCTTTCCATTTATTACTTGTGAATCCTTTATTTCTTCTCCTGTTACATTATCTTTATATTTAACTGTTACAGTAGCATTTTTCTTTGAATAATAGTATATTACTTCTATTGTCTTACCTTCTTCAAAGGTTATTGATATATTATTCTCATCTTTTTTCATTGAAATTACATTTTCCTCAGTACTTTCTACTCCATCAACTGCCTCATAACCATCAATTTGCTTTCTTAATATATTTATACTTGTTCCTACTTTTCCTTTATGAGTTTCAGTTGCTATTTGTTGTATACTTCCATCTTTCTCAATTTCCATATGTCTTTCAATTACTCCAGACTCAACCTTGTTATACCAATAAATAACAACTAAGCCCTCTGCTGGTATATTTCCATTTGATATAACTTCATTTCCATCCTCATCTGTTACACTATCAAATTGATATGTTCCTATTATCTTTTGTTTCGTTTCAAAAGGTTTACCTTCATATCCTTTGTCTTCTATTTCATCACTTATTGAATTTTTGGTTTTCTTATCCATATACCTTGTTATTACTGTTGCGGTCTTTCTAAATTCAACTACAATATGTTTATTTTCACTCATATTAATGAAATAGCCCTCTTCAAACACAACTTTTCCATCTTGTGTTAATTTATCAGTAAAATCAAGCTCTTTATCATTTATTGTTATTCTTACAATTTGATATCCCTCATCTGGTATTAGCTCTATTGGTAATTTATTACTTTCTCCTGGTATTACTTCTTCATAAGGTGTACTATCTTCACCAGATATAGTACCACCTTTAATGTTTTCATCTACTTTTCCATCCTTATGAACTTCTGTATGTTCAACTACATCAGTAGTTATTTGATATTGTTTTACATAGTATACATTTATTACATTATCATCAGCATTATTTGTTATAGTTAATTCAACATTTCCTTTATCGTTTACTGGTGTTACACTTTCAAATACATATCCAGGTTTATTTTTATCTGTATATGTTGTAATTTTATCTCCATATTTTGCAGATAAAGTTTCTTTTAAAGTTTCATCTTCTATTCCTTCGTAAAAATAATGTACTGTGTAATCAAAACTTGCTATTTTATAATAAACTTTTATCACATTATCTTCAGAATTATCCCTTACAGCCATTGGTGCTCCCTCTTGTTTTTCAAACTCATATCCTGGCTCTAATTTATAATCACTTTCTTTTAGCTCCATTATTGCTTGTTCATTTAATGCTTTAGAATCTGTATATTTTAAATCATATTCTCCAGTTTCTTTGTTTTCATAATAATGCTCTATTCTGTATCCTATATCTACATTTCTTTCATAATAATAGTATACATTTATCTGATTATCTTCATATTTACCACTTGCATTATCAGGTATTACATATTCTTCACTATTATCTTTTATTAGGTTATATTGTATTCCATCTTTTGTAACTACTTCGGTTAATATATTACTTTGATACCAATCTCCTACACTTCCATATAATGTTACATCATCAGAAACAATTACTGGTGCTTTATTAAATTCTGAACCAGTCTCATTTTCATAATAATGTACTACTACATCTTTAAGTGCTTTGTTAGTTACTGTTATATTATTATCATTTGTATTACTCATTATATAAGTAATAATATTATCATCTTTTGTATATCCCTCAGGAGCATCTGTTTCAACTATTTCATATTTTCCATATTTAAGACCTCTTATAGCTTTACCACTTTCGTCAGTAATAATATTTTCTTCATGATAAAAATCATCTGTATTTAATGAAAGATTTACACTATTTATTGTAAATGTATCTGTTCCATTATCTGTATCATTTGTATTATTGAAATATACCATATGAAGATAATAAATATTTCCGCCTTCTAATACTGTTTTATAATCTTTAGCCTCTACACTTCCAGTTAAATATATAAATTTACCATCATCTGTGTATGATGAAAAATTCTTTCCTGTATTATCAGAAATTAAAACATAACCACGATCAGAACCGTTTTGGCTTGAAATTTCTGCATTTACTGTCAATGTGTATTTTCCTGTTGATTGGCTTAAATCAATTGGAATATATGACATTGAATATGTTCCATTTTTTCCTTGATTACTAGATACATATTTTCCATCAACAGTATTAAAATCATATGACTCATCAAAAGTTCCATATAAATTTACACTATTTATTGTAATCCTATCATCACCTGTATCAACAGATGCATTTTTACTGTATGCAAAATGTAAGTAATATATATTTCCACCTTCCAATTCAGTTGATATATACTCTCTACTTGCTACTGTTCCAGATGCAAATAAAAATCTTCCTACACTTGTACTAGTATTTATGGCATCAGTTGTTTGTGTAATTGCTGCTAATCCTATATCCTGTCCAGATTGAGTTGATGCTTGTGCATTTACAATAACTTTATAGCTACCTGTTTTATTTGTTAAGTCTATTTTCATATATGAATCTGCTATTGAATTTGCTACCCCATTATTATTTGGAATATATGTACCATCACTTTGTTTAACAAAATAATATGTACCATTATTGGTTAATTCACCTAATAAATCGGTTGCATCATCTGCTCTATTTATATATGTGTATACATTACTATTACCAACTATATCTTTCACTTGATCTGTAATTTCTGGTCTATCTTCTACTTGATCAATTTTAAATTTAGCATTTTTCAATGGTTTACCATTTTCATCTACTTTATTTATTGTAAATATATTATTGGTTTGCGTAAATGTTACAGATATATGGTAATTTTTATCAATTTTTTCAAAATATCCTACTGGAATTGTTACACTTCCATTTTCATTTTCTTTGTACTCAATTCTTTCACCATTTATAGCAATCTTACTAATTTTATATCCTTCACTTGGAACAACTTCAATTTGTTTTTTATTTGAATCTCCATATGATACTGTTTCTACATATTTTTTGTAATTTGTAGAAATATATTTATCATTGTATTCACCTGTAATAGTTCCTCCTATACGGCTTTCGTATTCATTTTCAGCTATTTCTGTTGTTATATCGAAGGTTTTCTTTGTATTTGTTACAGATAGCTCTGTAACTTTTTGTGCATTTGATACTGCTGTTATATCTAATATTGGATATTGATTATTAATATATTTCCAATAATCACCTTTTTGGCTTAAAACATCATAGAATTCTTTTGATCTCATATAGTCTTCAGATAATGGTTTTCCATTCACTTGAGTATATCCTGAAGCTCCTAAATTATAATCTCCTACAACTTCTATATCTTGCAAATAGTAATTTTTACTATTATCGTCTATTAAACCTTTTCCAAAAATAGCACCTGTATATATTGGAGTATCGCTTAAATTTGGTGATATCACATTATTGTATACAGATCCAATATTGTAGTTGTTTTCTGAATTACTACTACTATTCTCGCCTGATATTCCACCCACATAACTATATGAGCTCGTAGAATTAGAACAGTTATAAGAATAAATATTTCCAGTATTATACGAATTTATAATATTGTTGTTATCTGCTGCAATTCCTCCTGTATATGAACCACAGTTTCCTGAAGATACTATATAATTATCAATATTTCCAGTATTATACGAATTTGTAATATTACTGTTAGTTGCTGCAATTCCTCCTATATATGAATATATATATTCATCACTGGTTATATTTTTATATTTTAAATTTCCCTTATTATAACACATATTAATTTTAGTATTTATTGGTGCTATTCCACTAATATAAGTATAAGCACTTGATGTACCTTCACATGTTATATCTCCTAGATTATAACATTTAAGTATTTCAAAACTGATACTATTATTGCTAGCAACACGACCAACTATTCCGCCTACATATGAAGTTCCACTTGCAGGAGAAAAAACTATACTTCCATTATTATAACAATTAGATATACTACTGCCACCATTATAGCAAGCCCCCATAATTCCACCTATATCATTATTAGAACATTTTGATTCTATGTCACCTTTATTGTAAGAATTATTAATTGTAGTTAGACCTAACGTTTCTCCAATTATTCCTCCTAAATATCCATATTTTGTCTCTGTTATATTTCCCTCATTATAGCAATTTTCTATTACACAATATGCACTAGAATTATTCGCTCCAATAATACCTCCGGAGAAAGCATATGAATCTGTTACATTTCTATCTATATCTCCGATATTGTAACATTCTGTTAGATTTATTTTTCCAGATCCCACATAACCTATTATTCCTCCATTATACTGTCCTTTACCAGTAATATGACCTGTGTTATAGCATTTGTTTACATTAATATTCCCCCCATACTTATCACTTTCACCAATAATTCCACCTATACAATCTCCACTTATGTTTCCATTATTATAACATTCTATAAAATTAATATTTCCATTAATCGATGTACCTTCACCATATACTTGTCCTATAATACCTCCTATATAATAAGATTTTCCAGTCGACATAATGTCTCCTGTGTTATAACATCTCTTTAATGTATAATTCTTTCCAATAGACGTTATATTACCTATAACCCCTCCGAATTCAGATCCTGAATTTTCAGTCGACATAATATTTCCAGTGTTATGACAATCACTTAAATATACAGGTACGTATCTAGCTTTTCCTATAATTCCTCCTATATATGTAGATGATCCACTTATAATCCCACTATTATAACAATTAATTAAATATATAATTGAGTCATCTGCGACATTACGATTCGCCCAATCTCCAACTTGCCCAATAATTCCAGAAACCTCATTACTACCTGTTATATTACCTGAATTATAGCTATTGATAATATAACTTTTATTTGTAAATGTATATAAATTACCTATTAGACCTCCTACATAAGTTCCTTGTTCACTTGTTATATCACACTTGCTATAACAGTTTTCTATATTTGCATAACCATATATTTTACCACATATTGCGCCTATATAGTTATTGAAGGTATCTGAATCAGCTTTTATAGTTCCAGTAATTCCTAAATTTTTTACCTTACAGTTAAGCATAATACCGAACAATCCGATAGCATGTTTATTACTGTTTTTTATATATAAATTTCTTATTTCATACTTTTGTCCATCAAATATTCCCGCAAATGTACTGTATGTACTTCCATTATCACTAATCAGACCTGCTATATCCCCTGGAACTGTACCAGATGGCAATACTCCTCCAATTGGAGTGAATCCGCAACCACCTTCATCAGTTAATTCTTCCTTAATTTTCTTTGTTGTTCCATCTCCATTTAAATCTCCATAACTTGTATCAGATGGATTTTTATATGAAGAATCATCTTTAAAATCTAGATCTCTCATTAACTTTACAGTTGTTGTAGCATATGAATTTGTAGCACTATTTACTGCATTAGATAAATCTACCAAATCTTCTATATAATTTATTTCTAATGTTTCAGTTGTAGTATCTTCCATTTTTAGCTCTGGTATATCATCATCATCTGTATTGGCTGTTCTACCACTTGTTATTTCAAATACTTCTTCATTTGAATTTTCTTTATACCCTTGTGGATAACCAACTTCAATCATCTTATAAACGCCATTTCTCAATGGTGCTGTTGCTGTTCCAGAATCATCTGTTATTATAGTATAATCACCATTTTTATTTTGTTTACCTACATAATCTCCATTTGCATCTTTTGCATAATCTACAATTGTTCCTGAGTCTTTATCTAACTCATATATTATAAATTCTGCATTTGCTAATGCCTTTTTAGTTTCTTTATCAGTTTTTGTTATTTTGAACAATGGTTTATCCTGAATAACAAGTTTTACATTATTTTCGTCTGCATTTATAGATTCTATAGTATCTAATTTATCTTTGTTTTCAATATTCATTTCTAAAATACCATCTTGATTTTTTGAAACTGTAAATACTATTTGTTCTTTATTTAGCATATATCCATATGGCTCTTCTACTTCTTGTAAAGTATATTTTCCAGTTATACTTTTTCCTTCAACAAACTGATATAAGTCTGAAATTTCTATTATTCCGTTTTCATCAGTTGTATAATATACACTATTATCTAAATCAGCTCTCTTTAATAAAAATCTAGCTCCTTTTAATTTATTATCTAGTTTATTTTCCTCAACTTTTTCTATTGTTAAATTATATGTCGGAATTTTTTCATTTACTATTGTTACTTTAGCATCAATTAAATGTTCATTAGAGCTATTTGATATCACTGCATCTTTTAACAATGAACTTTTACTATTTAATTTATATTCATCTCCATCTTTAACAACTGTAAATTTAATATCTCCACTATTATAATACCCATTTGAATATGTTTCTTTTAATGAATATTCTTTTCCTACTGTTAATCCATCAATTGTAAGTTTTCCACCTGTTTTTGTTATATATTTTTCTCCATCTAATTCAAATATAACTCCAACTAAAGCCTCATTTGTTTCACTATCTGTTTTTGTTATTTCTAATTTATATTTTGGCTCATCTTCAACTGACGCCAATAATACATCATTACCATTTTCATCTTTTACTACTTGTGCTGTTCCAGCAAATGCTCCTTCTAAAATAACAACTTTAAGTGTATTATCTTCTTGCTCTTCAAGTTTAAATTTCAATACTTCTGTATTTAACTCATAATTATTTGGAGCTTTTATTTCTTCAAAAATATACACTTGATTTACTCTTAACTTATTTAATGATATTACACCATTCGAATCAGATATTATTGATCTAGAATTATCTTCTTCTTCCTCATCAACTTCTTCACGTAATCTATATGTTGCTCCTTGTACGCCTAGAGTTGTTCCTTTTTTATATTTCATTACTTTTAAATTATAATTTCTTACAATTCTTATTCCAACTTTATTTGGTTGAACTGAAAGTGGTAATTTAGATCCATCATCTACTCTTAAATAATAATTTACTTTATGACAGCTATATGAAACTTTGTTACATTCTATTCCCTCTGGAATTTCAACTTCATAATTAAATTCATATGCCTCTCCAACTTTTAATTCATAATTTTCTAATACTATTAAATATGATCTTATATCTTCAAAATTGCCTATATTATCTTTTAGTTTCCAGTCATTATTCGCATCAGTTAAATCTTCACTTGGATTTTCTTTAGTTGAGTAATAAACTTTCGCTATATCTTTTAGCTCTTCAGGAACCTTTATTCCACTATTTTTCATTGTAGCTGTAAATTCTGAATTCAAGCTTGTACCACTTTCATAGGTATTTCCTGCAAATGGTATTTTCCCTAAAATTTGTAATTCATCAACTACATTTTCATAATTGTTTTTTATTACTAAATTAATTTGTGCAGAGCGTGCACTTTTAGCTACTTCAGCAATATTTGGTGCTATTGTAATATCACCATTTTCATTATAGTTTGAAACTGTCTCAACAGTTATAAATGTTGAATTTGGAATAGAAACCCCTAAATATTTACGATCAAAAGCCACATTTTCTATTGTATTATCATTTCCATTTATATCATATTTATCTTGTGCCACATTCCAATAAATATTAGCATCTTCATTATATCCATATGCACCTACTAATAAGTTAGATGCCCCCATCAAAGGGTTTGGTGTTAAATCACAATCTATTACTATTGAAAACGCTGTTGGAACTTCATTACTTGTTATTATTTTTATATAGTTTGTTCCATTTTCTTGGTATAAACTCCAATCTAATAAATTAACATCTGATGAGTTTATACTTACATCATTTATTTTTACTTTTATTATATCTTTTGGAATTTCAACTAAAAATATTCCATTTTTCCAGTTTGTATATTCAAAATTACTTCCATCACTTAAAGTACGAATTGTAATTTTTTCATTTTGTAATACTTCTGTTGAAGACATAGAATTTTTACTTAATGAAATATTCATTCCTGATTTTCTTCCTATCATGTTAAATGATTCTGCCAACCTTACTGTTGATCCTCCATCTTTTAATACAGACTTTAAAGTTGTTGTTAATCTTTCCATTGAATAAACGTCATCTTCAGTAAAGTCATTCATAATCTTTTTTGTATCTAGCTCTTTAATATTATAGATTGTTATATATGTTCCAGAAACAACACTTGCAACACTAGTTTCTGCCCTTATGTGTTTAAT
The DNA here is from genome assembly GCA_934167365.1 of uncultured Clostridia bacterium. GTDB lineage: Bacteria > Bacillota > Clostridia > TANB77 > CAG-508 > CAG-492. The sequence goes on along the minus strand of CAKPKU010000005.1, from coordinate 2,503 downwards.
TTCCTCATCATAATAATAAGGATTTCTAGCTGTGTATTGTTTAAGTTCATCATATGTAAAAGTTTTAATTAATTTATTTGTATCATTATCATAAATTGAAACAGTTCCATTTGTTTTATCTAAAAATCCATTCTCATCAAAATATATACCTACATTTGATACATAATTATTTATTATTTTACCATCTATTGAATCACCGTAAACATTACTATCATTATTGTCACTAAGTAATATTTCTGTTCCATTTAAAGTAACTTTTTTAGTTTTTAGCTCTTTCCATGATACAGTATATCTCATATTTGATACTTCATCTTGTGTATTATATGCATCTAATAATTTTTGTTTTGATACAACATAACATTTCTCATTTTCACTATATGCTTTATTTTCTATTGATAAATATGATAAATAGTCTGCATTTGCTTCGTTTTTCTTTACAAATATTGCAGTTGCTTTTCCAGTAGTTTCATCTGTAACATATGGATTTGTAAATTCTTCATTTGGATTATTGTAACATTCTATTTTTCCTTTAATATCAATAGCCATATTATATCCACTGTATATACGCGAAAATGCTTTTTTTGGATATGTAACACTTACTACGTAATTATTACTTGTAGATGTTGTATTTTTATTTACAGTTAAAATTCTATTTTCTTCGTTATATGTTCCATCTAAACAACTTACTGCTGATGGTTTATATCCAAATAACTCCGGTATCTCTATTTCCAACTTATTGCTTTTTACAGTTAATTGTTTATTGTATTCATATAATTTAAAGTTAAAATTAATAGTATCTGTTCCATCTAAATCCTCTTCATCACCATATACATATTTACTTACGTCATATGAATTATAGTCTCCTGTAATAGCTGCTGAAGCTGTTCCATACCAATCAACTGTTACATCTATTGTTTTAGTAACTTCCGTTTCTTCTCCCTCATTTGATACATAAGTACCAGATAAAGTAATACTATTTATTTCACTATAACTCTCTTTATTTTTTATGTTAGATAATATTTGCCCCATTATTGCACAGTTATTACCTGAAGATAAATCGTTTAACTTTATATTTTTAGTATCACTAGATACATAATTTTCTTTTATCTGTGGACCTTTTTGTATGTTAGTTTTATAATTAAAGTTTTTACTATTAATTGCAATTTCTCCATTTTTTAAATATCCATCACCAGATACATTTACGTTTATCCATAATGTATCTGGTGAACCTACTTGCTTACAAGTTCCAAGAAGTTTATCAGCATATCCATCACCATTAATATCTCTTGCAAAATATGCTCCAAACTGTACATTTCTACAATTTTCAACATACATATCTTCATCATTAAGTTCTTCATAGTTAAGTGATCTTAGGTCTTCAGCACTCAAGTTAGAAACTTGTTTATTTATATTTTTTCTTATAAATAAGCTCACCATAAAAACTAGTATTGCCACTACTATAAAAAAACTCTTATGTATCTTTCCATTTTTCATTTGTTTGCCTCCCTTATATAATACTTGTTATCTCATTTTCGTTTTTTTTTTACATCTTGTCAATTTAAAGAATACATGTATATATACGAAATAAACTTACGGATTTCTTCAATTCATTACTTTCTAAGTAAATTATTACATTTATATTTCTTTTTTATATAATAATAGACAAAGTTCGCATTAAATTGCCCGTGATTTTAAATTCTAATGTAATTTTGTGTATATGTTTTTGCAAATTTTTTACATAATAATAAATTACTATTTTTAAGATATACCATAAAAACAATTCACCTTTTGTTTAATTTATACTTTCTCACTTGAAAACTAAATAAGGGAATAGGCACTTATACCTATTCCCTTATTGTCAAAACAACAAAGCCCTACTTGTCACTTCCCCATTTGAGAAAGCAATTTTTCTTACTTCCGCAAATATTTGCTCTATTTCATAATCTTCGCAGTCGTATTTTTCAAATATTTCTCTTATCAAATACCCAGCCTTGATAAAAGATTTTCTTAATTCAATATTGTTTTTAAAAGTTCCTATATCATTTCTAATATAGGGTATTTTTAATTTTCTTGCTTTCGTTAGATTTAATGTGCATAAATCGGTCTCTTTTATCTCCCATATGTACATTTTATATTCATGTACATATGCTGCCTTTATCCGATATATTTTATATTCTATCGACATGCTTTTTCCAATTTTCAACATTATGACAACAAAGAAAGCCAATACTAAACTAATTATTAAATTTTTCATTTTTCTCCTCCAATAAAAAGTTATATATGTTAAACTAATTTGTTGGAGGTTATTCCCTCCATACTAATTAGTATCATTAAGGAATAACAATATATTCATCTTTTTCTATTATAGTATGAAATCGACATAAAATCAAGTTTATATTTCTTTTTCTATAAATTTAGTTGTAGGTGGTTAAATAAAATAGTAAATGCCCATTTTCATATAAAAAATCTCAATTCGCATTTAAATGCCCGTAACATTGCTATT
>CAKPKU010000004.1 GCA_934167365.1 uncultured Clostridia bacterium | reverse complement strand
GGATATTATAATTATTTTAATATAAATGCCAGTGGTTCAGGTGCAAGTGGAATAATTGAAAAAGCATTAACCACAGCTAAAAATAATGGTTGGGATAATCCAGAAAAATCTATAAAAGGCGGAAGTAAGTTTTTAAAAGATCAATATATAAATCGTGGGCAAAGCACATTATATTTTCAAAAATTTGATGTTGATAATTCTGATGGAAGCTTATATTATCATCAATATATGCAAAATTTACAAGCATCATATTCAGAAGCGGTTACAATGAAAAAAGGTCATACTAACTATAATACACCAATTACATTTATAATTCCTGTATATGAAAATATGCCAAGTGAAAAATGTACTTCACCAGATAATTCAACAATAGTGACTCAAAATGTTCAAGTAAATGGTACAAGTGTTCAAGTAAGAAATTCACCATCATTGATGGGAACTGTGCTTACAAAAGTGAATTCTGGAGATATATTATTAAGAATAGAATGTGCAACAACAACTGTAAGTGGCCATTATTGGGATAAAGTAGTATTGCCATCTGGTGCAAAAGGATATATATCAAGAAAATATATTTCACAAGTAAATGATGTAACAAATTGTAGTATATCAGCAGTAGCTAATACTAGTGTTAATTTAAGGAATGGACCAGGAACAAGTGAAACCTCTATTGTTACAACTCTTATTTCAGGTCAAGCACTTACTATAATAGAAAAAGGCTTATACAATGACTTAAATGGATATAATTGGGTAAGAGTTAAATTATCAAATGGAATACAAGGATATATAGCAGATAAATATTTAACTGAAATAGGAGAAAATCCAAATCCAAGTACATATAAAATCGCAACAATTAAATGTGATAGTGGAAAAGTAAGAATAAGATCACAGGCAACAACATCAAGTTCAGTAATTACATCTTTAGCAAAAGGAACAACAGTAACAATAATGCAAGAAAATGTGGCACAAGCAGACGGTTATACATGGGATAAAATAGTAACTAGTGATGGTTTAGAGGGCTATGTAGCAAATGCATTTTTAAATAAATCTGGAGAGAACGATAATAACAACGATAATAATAAAAATCCAAATGATGTTGATGGAGATGGAGTTGTAAATTCAAAGGATCTTTATGATGTAATACGATATTTACAATCTGATCAAGGTGGATATAATGCAACATACGATGTAAACAAAGATGGTGCTGTTAATTCGGCAGATTTATATGTTATAATAGTTTATTTACAAAATAATTAAAAACGGAGGAAGAAAATGAAAAATACATGTTTAAAATTTAAAATACTAATAGTATTATTTGGAATGTTAATATTATGCATATTACAAAGTAAAAATGTTAATGCTGCATCAGCATCAATTTCAGCAAGTAGTAAAAGTGTTAGTGTAGGAGATAAAGTATCTATTAATGTTTCTGTTAATGCAATGGCTTGGAATGTGAAGGTTAGTGGATCCGGTGTATCTGGTTCAATAGTAGGCGGAAATATGGAAAATATGTCAAATAAATCAACAAGCAAATCATATACTTTAGATACATCAAAAGCAGGTTCATATACTGTAAGCATATCTGGAGATGTAACAGATGCAAATGGAACAAATTCAGGAGTTTCAGATTCTGTAACTGTTAAAGTTTCAGAAAAAAGTACCACAAACACAGATAAAAATAATAATACAAATAAAACTAATACAAATACAACTACAAAAAATGATACAACAACAAGCGAACCAACCTTTAAAACAGCAAAAGATACTGTATATGCAACAGGAAATATAAACATAAGAAAAAGCTACAATACAGATAGTGAAATAATAGGAAAACTAGAAATTGGTGATAGTATATCACGTACTGGAATTGGAGATAATGGTTGGAGTAAAGTAAGTTATAATGGCTCAACTGGATATATAAAAACTAGCTTGCTTTCAGATAAAGAGCCTGAAAAATCAAGTGATAAAGCATTAAAAACATTAGTTGTAACACCAGAAGGACTTGAACCAGAATTTAGTCCAGAAGTTACAACATATACGTTAAATGTAGATAAAGATACTGAAAAAATTGATATTAAAGCAGCTCCAAATGATTCAAATGCAAAAGTAGAAATAACAGGAAATGAAAATTTAAAAGATGGCGATAACATAGTAAAAATAGTTGTAACAGCTCAAGATGAAACAGCAAGAACATATACAATAAATGTAAAAAAACAAGGAAATAATTCATTAGGACTTACTAGTTTAACAATTAATGGATATAGTTTAAGTCCAAAATTTTCATCAAATGTATATGAATATAAATTAAATATATTAGATCCAAAAGTAACAAAATTAGATATTACAGCAAATGCAAATGATGAAAATGCAACAGTTCAAATTTCTGGAAATACAGATTTAAAAGAAGGAGACAATATAGTTGAAATAGTTGTAACTTCACAAGATCAAAGTGATAAAACTATATATAAAATTACAGTTAACAAAACTCCTATGACAGCAGGAACAACAAAAAATACAAATGGAAATGCTGTTTATATAGGAATTATAGTAGCAATTTTAGCAATATTTGCAATATCAGTTTTCGTAATAAAGAAAAACAAAAATAGAAAAGCTAAAGCTGTAGAGCAAGATGATGAATTAGATGATTTATATGGTTATTCATCTAATAAAAATAGAACTGGATTCCGTGAAAATAATAATCTTGAAAGCTCAAATGATGTTGTAGATCATGAATTATTTGGAGAGTTGCCAGGCGAAAACTATGTTAATGATAATAAAAATGTATATGCTAAAGTATCAAATGATTATAATAACATAAAATCAAATGAAGATGAAAATTCATATAATAATGTATATAAATCATTTAATTCATATGATACAAATAAGGCAAATGAAACTTTTGAAACAAATAATAGTAATATGTACAGCAATAACGTAACTTCAAATTCATCATATGGTGGATATAGTGATATAAAAAATGAAATAAATGATGAGAAAATATATGAAAAAGATCCATATAAGAACCTTTATAGTGACAATAATGATCAACAAACAGCATATAAAAATGTTGCAATGAATGTAGATTATAATAATAACAATACTGATGATAATAAATCAATATATGGAAATACTATGTATGGAAATTTTGGTCAAGATAGTGTATACAATCAAACCAATTCAATAAACCAAGATAATGCAAATATTAAAAATTCGATATATGAGAGCTCTCAATATAAAGGATATAATAATGACAATATAATAAATAATCAACAATCTGCATATACAAATGTTGCAACAAATAATAATATTAATACTAATAGCTCTGCATATGATAGTTCAAAATATAGTAGCTTGTATACAGACAATAATGTGCAACAAGAAGTAAATAAAAGCAAGGAAAATAGTGAACAATCTACATATAGTAATTCTACATATAATGATATATATGGAACATATAATACTGAAAAAACATCAACATTTGAAACATATGAAAATCAAAATAAAATTGAAAATCCATATGCGAATACTTCAAATTCTACAAGTTCAATAGAAGATGATTATGATGATGAAGAGTATACTTTAGATGATAATTATAAAATGAAAAGAACAAGAGGCAAACATTCTAAATAAAAATAAAGAAAAAGGCCTTTAAAGCCTTTTTCTTCATTTTTTGTAATATACTATTGTATTAGCAAAAAAGAATATGTTAAAATAATAATTAGTGCTACTGTAGCTCAGTTGGTAGAGCAACAGATTCGTAAGCATACTTTCACAGAACATATAAGCCAGTAAATACAACTACTGGCGTTTTTTATTGACAGTTTTGACAACTTTTTTGACAACTTTAATAGTTTTTTGAAATATAACTGTTAATAGTTTCATTTGCATTTTCACGTTTATTATCTAAATGTGTATAAATATTATAGACCATATCTGCACTAGAATGTCCCATTAATTCCTGTGCTTTTTTGATTTTAATGCCAGCATAATAAAGCATAGTGCAATAACTATGTCTAAGCTGATGGCAAGTAAATTTTACATTATCAAGTGTATTTAAAAAGCTTTCCAAATGTCTCTCGATAGCAGATTCTGTAAGCATTTTCTTGTCAGTTTCCTTTACAAAAAGTAATGTCCTTTTATTTTGTTTTGCCTCATTAACTAAATTTTCTACTATAGCATATATACAATCTAAAATTGGTACAGTTCTAGATTTTCCATTTTTTGTTGCCTTTTGAATTGGTTGATTATGTATAAATGTAACAGCTTTATTAATTGTTATTGTTTTATTTTTTAAATCTACATCACTTATTGTAAGTGGTACAATCTCCTCTTTTCTCATACCAGTAAAACGCATTAGGATAAAAAAAGAAGCATATTTTGAAGTGGATTGAATAAGTTTGCTATCTTCAAGTATAGTTAATGTCTTTTTTTCTTTTCTATTTATTTGTGGTGCTTTTATATTTGCTGCTACATTTTTTATTATTATATCATTATCTATTGCTTCATTTAAAATTCTTTTGGTTAGTTGTAATGTTTTTCTGGCTGTTGTAGGTGTTTTTTCTAGGTCTTTTAATATTTGTTTTATATCACTTTGTTTTACATCTTTTATTTTTTTTAATCCAATAGAAGGTATAATATGTTTATTAATAAGATAGATATATTCTTTAATTGTACCATATTCTTTTCCAGTAGAATTTAATTCAATCCATTTTAATGCAAAATCTTTTATTCTTATATTTTCATTAATTAATATATTATTGTTAGAGTTATATTTTAGCTCTATATATTGTCGCTCTAAATCTTTTACATTGGTACTATAAATATATTTGGGTTTCGATTGACCTTTTATAGTAACTTTTTTTACTAAACGACCATCTGCCCTTGTAGTATACGTAAAAGCCATATAAATTCTCCTTTCTATTAAATAAAGCAGTAATTATATACTGCTTATCTTTGGTGTTATTAGTCATTATTCATTTACTGCTGTTATCAGTTTTTTCATCTCAAATTTAATTTGTTTTATTTTTTCTGTTGTTAATAATTGGTATGTAGATTATTAGTAAAGCTATAACAGACCATATAAAGTATCCTATATAATAAAATACAAAAGCAATGTAAAAGTAAAATCTATGGAAAAATTTAGATATGTCTAAACCTTCGTAATGTATATTTGGATCATCTAATACACTAAATAATTGTATTATTAAAAAAAATATTGCGATTGATACAAATTTAACAGATATATTTTTTTTATTAACAATTCTGATTCCATATATAAATAATGTATATATAATTATTAATATGATTATACCCATAATACACCTCCAGTTAGTTATTTATTTCAAATTTTCCTATATATTTTCCAAGAATCTTAATTTCTGTATCTTTAGAATAAACTTGTGTAGTAAATTCTGTACTATTAGACATTGGTTCTAATATAACTAGATCTCCTTGTTTCGTAAATTTTTTTAATGTAGCTTCAAATCTATTTATAAGTACTGCTGCAATTTCTCCATTTTCCGCAATGTCTTGTTTTCTTATTAATGCATAAGCACCGTTTCGTATGATTTTATTCATGCTTTCTCCGTTTACTTTTAGAAAGAAACATTCCTCTGGATTAATTATACCCATTAAGTCTGGATCTATTGGTAGGTACCCTTCTAAACATTCTTCTGCCCAATTTGGTATTCCTGCACTTATTTTACCATAGACAGGGCACATGTAGAATTGTTTTTGATGAATTACATCTTTAGAATATTTATTTTTTATTTTTCTTATTTTTCTATGTATATTAAAACGCTTTAAATTGTTTTCATGTTCAGAAATTAAAATTTCTAATATTTTGTTCTTCAATTTGTTTGAAATATCTAAATCATCAATAAGATAATTGGGATTAAATTCTGTTGATTTTTGTTCAGAAAGTTGTCTTTGTATTTCATAAAGTATCATACGTTCTTTACTTGAAAAAGTTTCAAATATTTTAGTGGTAATCTCGTGACTTTGTTCTTCTAACTTATTTAATTCAGAATATAAAGCATCTAGTTCGGCAGAATCCTTTTTAGAAAAGTGACTATCACTATAGCCACAGATAGACATTAATTCAGAATAAGAAATGATTCCGTTAGAGGAATCAGATAATCGCTCTAGCATCTTGGGTTTAGGTGGGTTATCAAGCTTCATATTCATATATTGCGAAATATAGGTTCTACCAATACCAGACTTTTTAGAAAATTCTTCTTGAGAAGAATAAGTATCTTTTATTTTTTTTATTATCAAAGCAAATTTACTTTTATCAAACATAATAAAAACCTCCTAAAGCTAGTATACAATAGACTTTTGAAAAAAACAACATTTTTTTTCAAAAAAATGAACAAAAAGTATTGACAAAGAAAAAAAGTTATTTATATAATACAGTTGTTCAAATAAGTGAACAAAAGAAAAGAGGTGGGAATGTGGAAGCTAATATTACTCAAATAAAGGAATTAATAGTAGAAGAATACAGAGGAAATCAATCATGGTTTGCAACAGATATAGGAATTAATGTTTCATATTTGAATGAAATATTAAATAAGAAAAAAAGTGCAAAAAGTAATAAACTTTGTATGGCAATTATTAGATTTTGTGAAAAAACAAAGAGAAACTATAAAAAGTATATTATTTTTTTACAGTAAAATGTTCAAAAAAATGAACAAAATAGAAGGCGATATAAATAAAACAAGGAGGAATAAATGAAAGATTTAATAAAAATTGAAGTAAATGAAAATCAAGAACCAGTTGTAAATGGTAGAGAGTTACATGAGGCATTAGGAGTTCAAACAAGATATAATGATTGGTTTAACAGAATTTGTGAGTATGGTTTTTGTGAAGGAATAGACTTCTGCTCAATTTTGAGTAAAAGTACAGGAGGTAGACCAGAGACAAATCACGCAATTAAGTTAGACATGGCAAAAGAAATAGCAATGATACAAAGAAATGAAAAAGGTAGAGAAGTACGACAATACTTCATACAAGTGGAAAAGGACTTTAATAGTCCAGAAAAAATTATGGCAAGGGCATTGATGCTAGCAGATAAAAAAATTAAAACATTACTAGAAGATAACAATAAAAAAGAACAATTAATTGGAGAGCTACAACCTAAAGCAGATTATACGGATAGAATATTAAAATGCGATGATTTAACGAAGATAAATGTAATAGCTTGTGATTATGGATTTTCTGCGGTTGAATTTAACAAATTATTAAAAAAATTCGGTATTCAATACAAACAAGGACAAGATTGGTTATTATATAGCAACTATAGAGGACAAGGGTATACACAAACTAAAGCATTCGATTTTATACATAAAGATGGAGCAAAAGGAAGTAGACCGACAATGATGTGGACTCAAAAAGGAAGATTATTCCTATATAGTTTTTTAAAAGAAAAGGGAATCTATCCAAGAATGGAAGAGAAAAAGGAAGATGAATTTAGTGCTTTAGAACGAAAAAGAGGAGAAAAATAACATTCTGCTCCAAATTAATTTAAGGAAGGTGATTTAAATGCCCGCAACATTATTACAACAAAAAGCGAGAGCTAAATATGTAACAGTAAAAGAGTTTCGTAATCAATATAGCATAAGTAAAGCACAAGCATACAAAATATTAGCAATGCCAGAGCTAGAAGAAGCAATAATAAAGACTGGGGAAAAATCCATTCGAGTAAATTTAGATAAAGCCTTTGAGATAATGCAACAAATATTTAATTAGAAGGAGGTGAGAAACATGAGTTTAGTAGAAATGAAAGAAGTAATAAAAATATTAGTAACAGTAACAGCAAGCTTAACAGTTATATTTTTTATAGTTTTATATGCAATAGCTAAAATAACATATAAGAAAGCACACAAAATCAAGAAGGTACATAAAGCAAAAAGAAATGTGAATGTAATATTCAACATAGACAGCAGAGACAAAATATTGCAGGAAGTGCAAGCAGAGCAAAGACAAATGAAAAGAATTTTAGGAGGTATTTAAGGTGAAAGATTTAACAGAACAAATCTTGAAAATGGCAAAAAATGGGCAAATGCAGTACGAGATGATGAGAGATGTTGTAACTAAAGAAAACAAATTAAAGTATTTGTATGAAAATGCAAGACAGCTAAACGAGGTTCTTTTAGTAGATACATTAAAAGATTTAACAGTAGAAGAGAAATACGAAGTTGTACTTGATATAGCAAGATTCTATGTGCAACACATAGAAGACAAAATAATAGAACTAGACTCGTCTGGTAAACATATCTAGTTCAATAAAGAATTTAAATAAACATCCTATAATTTTATATTAACATAAAATTATAGGATCTGCAAGGAGAAAACCATGAAATGTATAAATTTTAGATTAAGAACGCAGAAAGGTAAGCACTATTCATATTGTGCATTAAAAAAAACAGCAATTGATTATAAAAATTGTTATGATTGCGTTTTTAGGACATATAAAAAAATTAAAAATATAAAATACAAAAAACATAATAGAACAAAAGCAACAGAGATACAGAAAAATGTAAAAGAAATTGTTTGGCTCAGAGATAATAGAAGGTGTATTTTTTGTGGGAAGTATGTAGAAAAATTCTATGCAAATGCACATTTTGTTCCAAGAAGTGCAGGAGGTTTAGGAATAGAACAAAACATATTTACGGCATGTCCTACCTGCCACAGTGCACAAGATAATGGGTTAGATACAGAAAAATATGACAAAGAAGCGGAAAGACATTTAAGAAATTGTTACAGCGACTGGGATATTAATAAATTAATTTATAGAAAGGAGAAAAACAAAAATGGCACAATATGACAAGGAAACAAAATTTTATTGGTTGCAATTAAAAGAAGATTTCTTCGATAATGATGCAATAGAGTGGTTAGAGGAACAAAAACCAAAGGGAAGAGATTATGCATATTTTTACTTAAAATTATGTTTAAAATCTTTAAAGAGCAATGGAATTTTAATAAGAAAAGTAGGTAGCATCTTGATTCCATATGATAATAAGAAATTAGCTGAACTTACAAAAATGGATTTTGATACAGTAACTGTTGCAATGGAATTACTAAAAAAAATAGGACTAATAGAGATTTTAGAAAATGGAGAAATTTATATAAAACAATTAGAACAGTTAATAGGGTCTAAAAGCCTAGGAGCACTGAAAAAACAACAGCAAAGGTTTTTGAGTGGACAAAAGGTGGACAATTGTCCACCTAAAAATGGACAAGATGGAGAAAGTTGTCCACCAAAGATAGAATCAGAGCTAGAACTAGATATAGAGAAAGATATAGAGCAAGAGCTAAAAGATAGATTGATAGATATAAATAATTATTTAAATAATATAGGTTTTGTTCAAGCTATAACTTCTGATTACAGCGAAGTATTTAAAAATTTACACATATATTATGATGACACAAGTGTACTTCCTACAAGTGTAGCAAATCAAATTAAATTGTATCAAATTGCAATAAAGGAACTAGTCGATGCAGAGCAATTTCAACTACTAAATAATATAACATTAGAAACTATGGAGAAGGTATTTGGAAATGTAATAAAGCAAAAAGATATAGAAAATTTTGAAGAGTATTATATTACAAGCCTCAAGAATGAAGCAGAAAGAAAGACAATATGAAGTTGTGTATTTGTACACGGAATAGGAGATTGAAAAAATGAAATATATGTTGTTAGAAATTTTGTTTGGTTGGCTAACAAGACCAATTCTACTATGGGATTTTGTAGATATATTAGTAATACTAGCCGAGCTATTTACAATAATAACAGTAATAAAAAGTATAGAAAAATTAGGAAGGAGAAAAAAAGATGAGCAAAATTAAATTAATATTAGGATTATTAGTAATAGCTTTTGGTGCACTAGCTACGGGCTGGTTTATAGGCACTATAGTAGTTTTATTTATAAGTTGTGGAGGGTAGAAATATGAGTGTTAAAGGAAAAGTAAAAAAATTAAACAAGAAAATAGAAGAGTTGCAGGATGAATTACAAACCTATAAATTATCCAACAGCAGATTAAGGGACAAGGCGGATAGTTTAAAGATAGAATTAGAGAGCCAAATGGAAAATAAACAATATACGGAAACCTTGGAAAATATAGTTAAATTTGCAGTAACTAACCACATCGGTAGTTTAAGAGGTGGAATCCAAATAGAAAGACACGGAATAGAAAAAATGCATAATTTAAATTTAAGAATAGAGTATCTACTAGAATATAATTGTTACATAATTAGAGTTAGTTATTAGGAGACACATATGAAAAAAATGGTTATTGATGGAAAAAAGGCTTACGTAAAAGAAGATGAAAACAGAATAAGAATATATGCAAGTTTAATAGATTATATTTTTGATGAGCCTGATCCTATTTTAACGTATAAGTATAAAAAAGAAAACGGATTAGACACAGTACTAGAAAGAATCTTAAAAAATATTTAAGGAGGAGTTTGTATGGAAGAGATAATTGAGATAGGAGAGTATGTTAGAACTAAGACTGGACATATTGCTAAACTTTTAGAAAAGACAGAATACGACTATAGTTTTGATGATGTAGTAGCAACGCCATTTGGAGAACAGAGGGAGTGGTTAAGTGTTGAATATGGAATAAAAAACATAGTAAAACATAGTAAACATTTAAAAGACTTAATAGAAGTTGGAGATATAGTTAAATATAAATTAAAAAATTTTAAGCATACAAATGTAGCTATAGTTCGATTAGTACAAGATGCAAGAAGTAATAAAGAAAAAATGTTAATCGATGGATATAACCTTGAGCAAATAGATATATTAGAAATACTAACAAAAGAAAGTTATATGGCTGATTGTTACAAAGTAGGAGGAGAAGAGATATGTTAAAAATAAGAGATGATGTAGATTTAAAAGAACTTGAAAAGTTTGGGTTTGAGTATAGAGAAAATAAAAAATTGCCTTATAATTCAGTTTACGAATGGAATGATATGCTTCAAGTTAAAGGTAGCAATGATGAACAAATATATATAAGAGCATTTGATAGAAGAGAACTTGTAGTTAATAGCGATTGCGGAATAGCAATGGAAAAATTATACGATTTAATCAAAGCGAATTTAGTAGTAAAGGAGTAAATAAGATATGAAAGTAAAAGAATTAATAGAAATATTAAATAAATTTGATAAAGAAAAAGAAGTATTGATTCGTTTTGCTGTAAGTAATAAAGATGATATTGGATATGTTTTAAGTCCTAAAATATTAGACGAATATGGAACATCAATTGCTATATATAGTAATTATGAACATACATCAGAAGAATGTGCTTTTATGGGACAAGTGGATTTGAAAAAAGCGTATGAACATGAGTTAGAAAGGAGTGATACATAGTGAAAAAAAATAGTATAGAAGAAGATATAAAAAAAATTGAAATTTATTTAGCAAATAGTGCCATAAATGAAACAAATAGTAATTTCTTTAAAAATGGTGGCTGGGAGACAGTAGATTTGGAAATACCAAAAGCTATGCAACATATTTTAGCAGATTATAAAAAAGTATTAAAAGAGAATGAAGAATTATTAGAAGTAAAAGTAAGTGCAAGTGCTCATAATAGAATATTAGAATTAGAAAAAGAAAATAAACAATTAAAAAATACTATCGCTATTGCTGACAAATTAGAAGAAAGAATAAAAGAAAACTTTGTACCAAAAGAAAAAATTGAAACTATAATAAAAAAAATAAATGTATACAAGAAACTTGCAAAAGAATCGATGGAACAAGAAATAGTAATAGCAGATAATGATAGTCTAGAATATGGAAGAATGCAAGCACATAATCTAGATATGTCTATGTTACAAGATTTATAAAAAGAAAGCGAGGAATAGATATGAATAAATTTAAAGTAGGACAAAGAGTAAAGATAAAAGCAACTGGAAAAGAAGGAGAAATATTAGATATCGACGAAGATGTTGATATAGATCATCACGGTTCAACAAACTTAAATTATTATGTAAGTTTTGAAAATAACAATTCGATAACAGAAAGATTTTTTACCGTAGCTGTTATAAGTATAGCAATACTACTATGTATATTAACAGGTTGTGTAGATACAACAGAGAATACAACAAATACAGTAAAAGAAAATATAGTTACAAATAATACAACAAAAGCAAAATGTGAGCACGATTGGGTAATAACAAGCAGATATAGTTTCTGGGCAGATGCATATAAAACAATAAGCAAATGTTCAAAATGCGGTAAAACAGTAGAATAATTTTTTTTAGGAGGTACAAATGAGTAATAGAGATATATTAAAAAATTTAAATTTTTGTGGATATTACGATGAAACAAACAAGTATGTAATAGAGATTGATATAGAATCAGTAATAAAATTATTAGGAAGAATTATAATAAGAGATGCAGATTTGGCAGATTATGAGGAAATAGAGGACATAATTAAAGAAGAGCTACAAGCGGATATAATCAAGATAAATCATTAGTAGAAAATAGATAAAATTGCAATTTAGAGAAGTAAAGTTATAAACGAAAGAGAGGATTTAAATGACAAGAGAAGATTTAAGAAATTATAAAAATGATGTAGAATCTTCACAAACAATTATAGAGCATTTAGAAGAAATGAAAGCAAACATAACCAAAATAACCGCACCAATAAGTGACATGCCACATGGAAATAATAATATAAAAGATAAGATGGCAGAGCAAATTGCAGCATTAGAAGATGAAATTGTAAAGATGCTAAAAAGAGAAGTCTATTTGCAACGAAAAAGAAATAAAATAATAAAACAACTAAACATGTTAAACGGACAATACAAAATGGTATTAATAGAACATTATATAAAGGGAAAAAGTCTGGTAACAATTGCAGCAGAGAAGAATTATCATTATGATTACATAAGGCATGTGCATGGTATAGCATTAAATAAATTTGATATATTAGATATAAAAGAAAAAAATACAGAAGCGGAAAATAGCAAAAAATAAATTAAGCACAAAAAAGCACAGAAAAACACGTAAAAAGTATGTTATAAATATAATTGCATATATATAAATAATATATGTGCCTAAAACATGTGGTTTAAAGAACATCTGTTAAGATGTTCTTTATTTTTTACATTGTAAAACAATAAATGGTATGTAATTTATTTTATATAGATAATAAGAGACAAGGAGATGATAACACCATGGCAAATGAAGAAAATTTAAGACCATTTAATACACTTGCAGAGGACATACAGAGAGAAATACGTTCCAAACGGAGGCAAAGCTAGGGCGAAGAAAGTAAGAGATCAAAAAAAGTTCAATGAGTTATTTAACAACTTTTTAGCACAACCTGTAAAACAAAAAGACCTAATTGAAGCAATAAATGCACTAGGCATTGATAATAAAGGTGTAACTAATAAAATGGCTTTAGTAATATCCCTGTGGCAATCTGCGTGTACTGGAAATGCAAAGGCTTTTGAAATAATTCAAAGTACAATTGGAGAAAAACCACAAGATACTGTTAATCTTAATGTTAATAAGAAACTAGAGGATTTCCTTAAATGACAATAACAATATTGGATCTAATAAAAAGAAGAAAGGAATTATGGCGTGAAAACAAAAACATTGAGATTGATAGTGAATATAGAGCGGCAGTCGCACAGGAATTAATAACAAATAGTAAATTATTAGAGGAATTACAAGAACACCCAGAATATCTAATTGAGCTAATGTTTATAGTTGTAGATAAAGAACAAAATACTATGCCATTTTTTCTTAATGAAGTACAGCAGACATTTATAAAAATATTAAATAAGGCAATAGATGATTATAATCATAACATTATAACAGATATATCTATTTTAGTACTAAAAGGGCGTCAGCAAGGATTTACAACTTTGATAACAGCAATACAACTTAGCTATGATTTATTAACACATAATTTCCAGGGATTAACACTTAGCGATAAAGCAGATAATACAGAAACAATTTTTCAGAACAAAGCAAAGTTTCCATATAATGCGTTACCAGATATTATAAAACCAACAGAGAAATTAAACAATAGAAAGCAGTTATTATTTTCTAAACTTAACTCAAGTTGGTCTGTAGATACAGCAACAGAGCAAGTTGGAAGAAGTAAAACAATAAATTTCTTCCATGGATCAGAATGTGCATTTTGGAAATGCGGCATTAGTCCGATACAAGCTGGACTTGGAGAGGCATTTACTAAAAATTGTATAAAGATCTATGAAAGTACAGCAAATGGATATAACGATTATGAAAAAATGTGGTCAAGCGGTAATCATATAAATTGTTTTTTTGAGTGGTGGCTAACAAAAGAATATAGAACAAAATTTGAAAACGAAGAAATACACAATGAGTTCTTGCACAAAATAGAAACAAAAAAAGAATGGGTTTTTGAGAGATTAAGATGGCTTAAAAATGAGATTAAGTTAGAAGATGAACAATTATATTGGTACTATAAAAAATATCAAAAATATATTGATAAGGATCTAATAAAGCAGGAATATCCCTGCACGCCGAAAGAAGCATTTTTACTTTCTGGAAAGAATGTTTTTGATACAGAAGTTATTATTAAAAGAATAGCAGAGCTTGAATTAAAAATCAAGTTAGGTTACAAGATACCTTTAAAAGTAGGTAAATTTATCTATGATTATGATGGAAATAAAATAAGTAATATACGATGGTTAAATACACGAGATGGATTTATAAGGATATATGAATTACCAAATACACCAGAAGTAACTAAATACTGTGTAGGAGGAGATACAGCTGGCGAAGGATCTGATTTTTTCACTGGACAAGTGTTAAATGCAAAAACTGGAAAGCAAGCTGCAACTTTAAAAAAACAATTCGATGCCGATGAATATACAAGACAGATGTACTGTTTAGGAAAATATTATAAAAATGCTATGCTAGCAATAGAGTCAAATTTTGATAGTTTTCCAATAAGAGAATTGCAGAGATTAAAATATAAAAATATGTATATATCCGAGAAAATAGATACATATACAAAGAAAGTTGAACAAAGATATGGTTTTAGAACAACCAGTATTACAAGACCAACAATATTATCAAAGCTAATAGAAGTAGTAAGAACAAATTGTGACCTAATAAGTGATCTGGACACTCTAAATGAATTATTAGCAATAATAAGAAATGAAAAGGGAAGAATAGAGGCACCAGAAGGGGGACATGATGATTTAATGATGGCTTTGGCAATAGCATGGGAATGTAGAAATCAGGTTGTGTTTAGTAAAAAGGTTATAAATCAATATCCAGAGTTTAATTTTAAAAATGAAAAAGAACCAAACTACGATTGGGGCGAAAAAGATTATATAGTGTAAGTAAAGGGAGGCTTTATATGAAAAAAAGAACAAGAAGAGCAAAGTATGAAAATTATTATAATGAATTAAAAAAATTAGGTGTATTAACAGAAGTTAATGAGTCCGAAGACAATAATGTTGAAAAAGAAAAAAGAATAGAAGACATGACAAAGAAGGAGCTTATAGAGGTATTGAAAAGAAAAGGTATAGAGGCAACGGAGCAGTTAAACAAAGATAACCTAATAGAATTATATAAGAATAATATTGAAGGCTCAAACGAAATAAAAACAGATGATAAAGAAATCATTAATGAAAATGTCAAAGAAGATAAAACAGAAGTTAATGAGTCCGTTGAAGGAACTGTTGAAATATTAGATATAAATGAGGAGGAGTAGTATAATGGAATGTATTATTGTGTTGTTAGTAGGTATATTTATGCTACTAGCTTTTTTATTAGGTGTAAATGTAACGCAGAAGATTCAGAAAAATGAAGAAGTTAAAATACCTAATCCCATTAGTACTATTAAAGATTCAATAAAAGATAACAAAAAAAATGAAAGAATAGAAAAAATAGAACATGTTTATCAAACTAATTTGGAAAATATAGATAATTATACTGGAGATGGAACTAATCAAAAAGATTTTTAAAGAAAGGAGTTGTAATAATTGGATATTGAAGAAATAAAAGAAACCGATATATGGCAACTGTATGAAAAAAGTAGAAATTATTGTAGGACATTAAATATGTTTTCTGATGCTGATAAGTTCCACAGATTTTATAATGGTGATCAGTGGGAAGGTTTAAAAATAAAAGGTGTTCAACCAGTGCAAGAAAACTTTATAAAAACAATTGTTAAATTTAAAGTATCAAATATAAATGCAAATTTATGGGCAGCCAATTTTTCATCGCAAAATTTTGAAAATGAAGAATTTAGAGCAACAGCAGAAAAAACTTGTGAAATGTTAAATAAAAAAGTAGCTAAAGTTTGGGAAAAGGATAGTATGGATTCAAAAATAAGACGTTTCTCAAATGATGCGGCGATTACGAGCGAGGGTGTAGCATATGTTAATTATGATAAAGAAAACCAATTACCTCAAACAGAAAGAATAGCAAAAACTGATATATTCTATGGGAATGAAAATGATGAAGAAATACAAGAACAACCATACATATTAATAAAGAAACGACTTCCAGTAAGTAATGCACAAGAGCAAGCAAAAGCAAATGGAGTATCAGAGGAAAAACTACAATATATAGTGGGTGATAAAGATACATTTGATAATTCTGGAGATTCATCAAAACAGGAAAAAGATGATATGTGCACTTTAATTACAAAAATGTACAAAAAAAATGGTAAGGTGTATTTTAGCCAAGCTACAAAATATGTTGAGCTTAGGAAAGATAAAAGTTCTGGATTAAGTTTATATCCTGTTGCACATTTCCCATGGGAACATAAGGAAGGAAGCGCACGTGGACAAGGCGAGGTTGAATTTTTAATACCAAATCAAATAGAGGTTAATAAAACAATTATGCGTAGATTGGTAACTGTAAAACATACAGCCTATCCAACAAAGGCTGTAAATATCGATTTAATCGAGAATCCTGAAGAATTAGAAAAAGTAGGTGGATTAATTAAAGTCAGTGGAGGAGTTGGCACGAATGATGTGTCTAATGCCTTTGTAAATGTACAACCAGCACAAATGTCCCCAGACGTTGAAAAAGTACAAAATGAATTAATAACGGTAACAAGGGAACTTAACGGGGCAAGTGAATTTGCAACTGGAGGTGTGGATCCGACAAAAACATCTGGAAGAGCAATTTTAGCTGTACAACAGGCACAACAACAACCATTAGTAGAGCAATTATCTGGACTAAAGAAGTTTTTAGAAGATTTGGTAAGAATATATTTAGATATGTTTATTACATATAGTAAAGATGGGCTGAAACTTGAAGACAAAATATCAGCAGATGATGGAACGGAAAAAATTGAAATTGTAAATGTTCCACAAACCGTTTTAAATCAATTGGAGGCTACAGTTAAAATAGATATTACCCCAAAAAGTGCTTTTGATAAATTTGCACAAGAGGAGTCCATAGAAAACTTATTAACAAATGGTTATTTTAATATACAAAAATTGTCAGAGCTAAAGATTTTATGTGAGGTACTGCCAGATGATGCAGTAATGCCAAAATTGCAAATTGAAAAGATTGTTAAATTAATGGAAGAGGAGCAAAGAAGAATAGCTATGATTGATAATGCAGCGCAATTCATGAAACAAAGAGCCGACCAATTTTTAAATAGTGATGCAGATGTACAGGCAGATCAAATAAATAATGCTGTTAAAAGTCAAGGAGGAGTGTAAAAGTGGGATATAGAGAAGAGCTAGAGAAACTTGAAATTAATCAAACATATGGATGTGTAAAAGATTATGAGCTTAAGAATGGATTAGCAGAAAGAATATTATCAGATAATTATAATGCTCAAGATAAGAAATGGATGGTCGAGTATGCAAAGGAAATAATAAAGAATAAAGAGAATAAAAATAACAATTAATGCTTGTAAGTTAGATATTTATATATCTAATACTGCAAGTGTTTTGTTTTATATGCTCCAAGCATTGATGAGGATAAAAGCTATGGAAATAGTCAAGCAATGACTTTAAAAATAGGAGGTATTTTATATGTTAATTGATAACAAAAATGTTGCAACAGAAGTTGATGAAAATGTTGATGAACTAGCAACAGAAGAACTAGTTGATGGAAGTAGTACATCCATAGAGGAGCAAATTGATAATAACTCAAATGAAAATACTAATAATGAATCAAGTAACGAAGAAGAAACAGTCGAGGAGCAACCTAAAATGTATACAGAAGAAGATGTGCAAAAAATGATTGATGCTAAAGTTGATGAAATTTTACCGAGAAAAATAGAACGACAAAAAGCAAAAATTGAAAGGGCATATCAGGAGAAGTATTCTAAAGCTGAACAAATGTTAAAATTCGGATTTAACGCAGAAAATTTGGAAGAAGCAACTGAAAAAATGCAAAGCTTTTTTGAAAGTAAAGGCTATAAAATTCCAAATCAACAACCTAATTTATCAGAAGAAGATTTAGATTATCTAGCTGAAAAAGAAGCTAATAAAATAATAGATTATGGATTTGATGAAATAGTTGAAGAGACTGATAGATTAAGCCAAAAGGGTGTCGAGGGAATGACACAACGTGAAAAAAGAATATTTATGAAATTAGCCCAAAAAAGGCAACAATTAGAATCCGAAAAAGAATTAGCATCTATGGGAATTAATATAGATGCTTTAAAAGATAAAGATTATCAAGAGTTTGCTAAATGTCTTGATAAATCAATGTCGGAAAAAAATAAGTATCTTACTTATTTGAAATATAAACCACAGGTTGAAGGCGAAATTGAACAAATAGGAAGTATGAAAACAAGCGCTCAACCTAAAACTAAATATAAAGACATATATACACCACAAGAAGTTCGACAATTATCAGAAGAAGATCTAGATGACCCACAAATTATGGCGGCTGTGGAACGCAGTATGGCAGAGTGGTATAAAAATAAAGAGCAATAGAATTCAAACTTCCTATATTATAGGAGGTTATAATTATGAGTATAAATAATTTTCAACAAACAGTATGGAGTAAGAAAATTCAAAGATCATTGGAAACTATCACATCATTGAAAAATCATTGCGATTATGAATATGAAAAGGATAGCAAAAACGCTAAAGAAGTAAAAATATTAGGAGTGGTTAGACCAACAATTAGAACTTATGTACCAGGAACAAAATTAACAAGAGAAGCTGGTACAGATAGTTCACAAATATTAAAGTTAGATCAATATAGATATTTCGACTTTGAAATAGAGGATATTGATAAAGCGCAATCTGTTCCTGGGCTAATTGAAGCACTAACACAAGAAGCAACAGCAGGACTTTCAGAAGAGGGCGACAAATATGTTGGAAAATTAGTGGCAACAGAAGTTACAAATTCAGATACAAAAATATCTGTAGGTACTGTAGCTGATATTTCTGCTGTATCTGATGGTGGTATAGCACTAATTGAAACAGGATTCAAAAAATTATATGAAAATAATTGCAAGGTTTCTGATAAGTATTATCTGGAAGTTAACCCAGAATGGTATACTATTTTAAGACCAGAAATTCTTGAATTAGATACAAATAATAGTGATTTAATTAAAAACGGATTTGTTGGAAAATATGGAAACGCACTAATTTCAATTGAAAATCTATTACAAAAAGCAACTGTTAGCGGAAAGGAATGTACTATTTGCATGTTAAGAACATCGAAAGCTATTGCTTTTTGCGGACAAATTGATAAGGTAGAAGCATACAGACCACAAGATGGATTTCAAGATGCATTAAAAGGATTATATGTATTTGGAGCTAAAATTGTTAGACCAGAACAAATACATGCATTCCCAATCTATTAATAAAAGAGGGCAATTGCCCTCTTATATATTGCTGTTTAGCCAAGTGGAAAGGCAAAAGATTAATAAATTTTTATCCCTAGTTCAATTCTAGGAACAGCAACCTAAATCGAAAGGAGAAATGCAATATGGAAAAACCAGAATATTTTATTATTAGACCAAGTATAAAAACATTTGGAGGTATTATAGTACAAAAAGACACTGAATTTGAAACCTATAATAGCGATAGAACAATACATCAAATACTAAAAAGATGCAAATTAATAACAATATGTAAGAAAAAAAGTGAGTACAATGGTATTAAATCAGAGGAGAGAAGCAAATTGATTACAGAAATTCCAGAGGGAACAATACTGATATGGGGAGATGATACTGGATATATCATACCAAATTATGTAATGGTAAAACCAAAAGAAGCTCTTAAAATGATTGATTCAATTAAAGATATTACAGAAGAAGTTGAAACAGCTAATAATAAAGTAGTGGAAAGAGGGGAATAATATGACTCTAGCAGAAATGAAAGAATCTGTTTATTCAATGATAGAAGAATATGATGAGAATTCAGAAACTTTTACGAGTGATGATGATTTAGCTAATAAAATGAATTCTGTTATCAATCAAATAATGTTTGAATTAGCAAGAGTTAAAAAAATATCAAAATATAAATCAATGGAAGTTGAAAAAGATGAGATGATATATTTAAAAGATATTGATGAGAATATATATCAATTACATAAAATAAAAGGTGTGGAGCATGAAATTATTGATGAAACCATAATATTTAACGAAAAGGGAATAGCTAAAATTTTCTATTACAGTTATCCTCAAAAAATAGATGAAGATACAGATGATGATGATTATAAATTTGAATTGTCTGATGATGCATTGGAATGTATGCCTTATGGTGTAGCTGGAGATTTATTAAGTAGTGATGTAAGTAATCAATATGGAAATGTATATAAAACCAGATATCAAGAGCTAAAAAATCAACTTGACCCAAGATATTCATTAAGTAATATGAGAATAGTTGGTGGGATTGATTTTTAATAGGAGGTAAAGATGTCAACAATTACGAGTGGAAGCTTAATAAGAAGGACATATTCTAATTTTAGAGGAGTAGATTTTGGAAATAGAAAAGATGAAGTAGAATTAACAAGATCTCCAGATGCGTTGAATATGTGGAAGAATTATAAAAATAGTAGGGGAAGATGCGTTGAAAGTAGACCAGATGTAGAATTGGTAAAACAATATAAAGATACTGATACTATATTTGGTCATTTTTTTTATACATATGGTGGACAAAAACATACAATAATACATATAAATAAAAGTTTGTATGATAATGATTTAGAGATTTATAGCAATATGGCGGAACATAAAAGTCAATTTTTCGTTTTTGAAGATAAGTTATATATTAAAGATGCAACTAATTATTTAGTATTTAACGGATATGAAGTAAAAGAAGTAGAAGGTTATATACCAATAACTGTTACTTCAAAAAGTCCAACAGGTGATGGAACAATATATCAAGATGTTAATTTACTTACAGGTATAAGAAAAAATATGTTTGTCGGTGATGGAAAAAGCACTGAATATCAACTGGATACTGAAAGTTTTGATGATGATTATACTGTTAGGTGTTGGATAAATGATAGTGAAATAACGGAATTTACAACTAGCCCTGAAAATGGAAAAATAATATTTAACACTGCACCTCCAGCTCCGAATACAGATGGACAATCTAATGTTACAATTCAATTTAGGAAAACAATTGAGGGAGCAAGAGCAAAGATTGAGAATTGTACATTAATAGCACTTTTTGATAATAGAGTATTTTTTAGTGGCAACCCAAATTATCCTAATAAATTATGGCATTGCTCTTTGTCAGATCCAACATACTGTAGTGATTTAGATTACTACGATGAGGGATTTGGTGATTCGGATATTAAAGCTTTAATTGTTGGAAATAATGCCTTATGGGTATTGAAAGCACCAAGCCAAACAAATACGACAATATTCTATTTAAATCCTACAACGGATGATGATTATGGAAAAGTCTATCCGACAACTCATTCTAGTATATCAACAGGTTGCTTGTCTACGGGACTTAATTTCTTTGATGATATTGTATTTTTAAGTGATAGAGGATTAGAAGGAATAAGTTCAGATGTAACGACACAGCAAGTTATTATGCATAGGAGTAGTTTTGTAGATAATAAGCTACTAAATGAAAATGATTATAAAAATGCAACTTTAGAAATCTGGGAAGGATATTTATTAATTATTGTAAAAAATCATATATATTTAGCTGATAGCAGAGCTAAAACAACATATAACAGTCATATGGAATATGAATGGTTTTATTGGGAATTTGAAGAAGAAATAACGAACACTTGCGTAGATGATGGTGTTCTTTTTTTGACAACTAAAAATAGAGTTTTGGCTTTGACAGAGACAAATAGCAGTGTAAAGGCATATTGGACAACACCAGAAGATGAATTTGGTTATCCACAATATCAAAAGTCAACAAATAAAAAAGGTTTTACATTGGATATGGAAGGTGGCAATATAAATATTTCTGTTAAAACAGATAATAATGAGTTTGAAGAAGTTAAAGATTTAGAAAATAAAAAAGGATATGTTGTCACTAAAGTTAAACAGAAGAAATGGAAATGTATTCAAATGAAGTTTAGCTCCAATAAACCATTTGGAATATTTTCGTGTACATTAGAGGCATATATTGGAGCTTATGTAAAAAGATGAGAGGAGGAAATATAAATGGCAATTGATTATAATGATAGTCGTTTTACACAAATTGAGCAAGATAAACAAAATGCAATAGAAAAGACAACAAATATTTATGATGATATGATTAATGGCACAGTTGAAGAATATCAAAAACAAATTGATGCTACAAATAAATATGAAGAGATACAGAAACAGAACCAACAAGCGCAAACAGATTTACAAATAGAAGAAATAAATCAAAAGAAAGAGCAAGCAAAACAAGATTATATAAATGAACAAAAAGGAGCATATACTGATTATCAAAAAGCAATCGATATGTACGGAGCAAATGCTGAAAAAATGGCAAGTAGCGGATTAAAAAATAGTGGATATAGTGAATCTAGTAAAATTGCAGCATTTACTAGTTATCAAAATAGATATGCTACATCTAGAAAAAGCTACAATGAGGCGGTATTAAAATATGACAATTCAATAAATGAGGCAAAACTAGCAAATAGTAGTGCTCTAGCACAAATAGCATACAATGCTCTCGAGAAAAGATTATCTGCTATGTTAGATTCGTTTCAGTATAAAAACGGTTTAATAAAGGACAAATTAGAGGCATTAAACAATGTTGAAGATAGATATTATACCAGATATAAAGATGTAGTAGATCAAATAAACACAGAAAAAGAGCTAGAAGAAAAACAACGTGAATTTAATCTAACTTATGCTAAAAGCAGTAAAAAAAGCAGTGGCAGTTCTGGTAGTTTAACATCAGGAAGCAGTAGTAGCAGTGGAACTACTTCAGATAAAGTAAAACAGATTGCAGCATCATTAACAAGTTTTTATAGTAATACACCATTTTCAAGTAAGTTAGACAAATCAACGTTGTTAAAAAATAATATTAACAGGCAATTTCAAAGCGGAAAAATAAATGCAGATGAAGTTAAGCAGTTAACAAGCTATTTTGGATTATAGGAGGTTAACTAATATGAAAAAATGGGAGGAGTTTTTAGCAGCAGTACAAGGTGAAAATAGTAACAATAAGGTAAGTAATACAGCAGATCAAATAATTAGTGGAGATTACCAAAAAGAATATGAAAAACTGAATCAAGAGCGAGAAAAAAAGAAAGAAGAGCAAGAAAAAAAGAAACAACAAGAAGAAACACAAAAAAAATTAAAATCACAACAAAAAAGAGAAGAATATTATGGGGTTGGTAATATTGATCTTAATAATAGACCGATAGTTAAAAATGCAGATGGTAGTATAAGTACTGTAAGAAGTATGAGTTTCAATGAAAATGGAAAAGAAGTGTTAGTTCCAACTGTAAGCGATGATGGAAGGATAATGAGTGATGAAGAGGCAATTGAATATTATCATAAAACAGGAAAATTTTTAGGAAAATTTAACACAGTAGAAGAAGCTGATAAATATGCAGAGCAGCTACATGAGAGCCAAGAAAAACTATATGCCAATTCACAAGAATCACAACAGGAGAATCTAAAAGATAATAAAAGTGATAATAATAAGGATGATTCTTCAAAAAATATTTTAATGAAATATTTTGAAACTGTGAAAGGAACTGGAAATGAAATACTTAATACATTGGAAAATGTTGGAGGGGGAATTGGTTCAGGAATTCTTGGCGCATTTGATTTTATAAAAGAAGTTGGAGAAAATAATGTAAAGATAAAAAGAAGTCAAGATGAAAAGATTGACAAGATTACAGATGAGATGATTAATAAAAAAATTAATAAAAATGCAGTAACTACGGATGAATTATGGAATAAATATTATAAAGATACTAATGTGGGGGAAAAATTCGTAAAAATAAGTGATAAAGCTAGTAAGTTAAATGATAATATAGATACTACAATAAATGATTTAAAAAATAATATTAATAATTATATTAATCAAAATATAGAAGAACAAGATACAGTAATAGGAAAAAAATTAGCTGAATTAGCACCTAGTATTGGACAGATGATACCTGGAATGGTTGGTGGACCTGGTGGAGCAGTTTACATGGTAACTTCTGCGGGTGGTAACTATTATGATGATGCGGTTGAAAGAGGCATGAATTCGGATGAAGCAATTAATTATGCAACAATAATGGGAGTTGTAGAAGGGGCTACAGAGTCTATACAACTTAATAAAGCAGTAAATATTGGAAAAAAATTAGTGGGAAAAACTGTTACAAAAGAGGTTGGAAAAAGTACAGTAAAATCTGCTTTCAAGGAGTTTGGACTTAATATTGCTGATAATTTTGTACAAGAAGCGGTTACGGAGCCTATTTCTGAAGCAGTAGCAAGTGCTGTTGGAGGAAAAGATAAAGCAAACTGGGACAATATGGAAACAAGAATGCTACAATCTGGTATTGATGGAGCAATATGTGCAGTAATAACTAATGGTATTTCAGCAGGTGTTGGTTCCGCAGTAAAACTTAATAGCAAGATACAAGCAGGAGAAAATATTACACAACAAGAAATTAAAAATGTAATGGAAGATATTGAAAAATCGGGAAAGGTTGATATTGAAGGAACAATAAAGAATGAAATATCAACTCGAACTAATAAATTCACAACTGATAACCAACAGCAGATGCAAAATCAAAAAGATCTTTTAAATAAATTAGATAATCAAATAAAACAACAAGAATCTCAAAAAAAATATTCTGATTATAAAGAACAAGAAATAGCTGAAAAATTATTAGATGAAATGTATAGGGAAAAAGCAAAACAGCAACAAAAACTACAAGCACAACAGGAGCAAATAAATAATAATACTTATACATATAAAACAAGCGAGAATGAAAAGATTAACAGTTTGAGACAAGATGCGGGAAAATATTTGGATAATTCTGAAAAATCTCAAAACTTAATTAGTACAATGGAGAAGGTAATTGAAGACAAAGGCTATAATATAAGACTGGATGATACTATAGTAAATAAAAATGGGCAACAAGTAAATGCACAAATAAAAACATTACAAAATGGTGAAACAGAGATTAGAATAAATCCTAACAGCAATAAAGCAGGAGAAATACTCTTAACGCATGAGATAACTCATTCAATTGAAACTGATTCAATGAAAAAATTAGTAATGGACTATGCTAGTAAAAATAAAGACTTTGCTGGAGCATTACAAAGTCTAAAAGAACAATATGGCGTAAAAGATGTAAGTAATGAAGTTTTGGCTGATGTAAGTGGACAATTATTTGGAAATCAAGAATTTATAAATGAATTATCTATAGAAAAACCAAATGTATTTAAAAGAATATACAATAAGATAATATCTTTAGCAAATAAAATAACAGGAAATAGTAATGAGGCACTATTTATTAAGGATTTAAAAAATAAATGGAAAGAGGCATATTCAAATACAAGCAAGAATATTGAAAATACAAAATACTCTATAACAGAATTAAATAATGGAGAAAAAACAGTATTGTCCGATGATATTAACGGATCTAATCCTAGTGACAAAGTTGTAAAAGATGTATTAAAGAATATGATCGGAATTAAATTTAAAAATGAAAGTAGTTCATCTCAAATTTCAATAGAAAATAAAGATATTAATAAGTTTTTACATGATGGATATAATTTACCTAAAACGAAAAAATTAAAGAAACGTATTTCTGGAAATTATGGGGAGATACTTGAAATTGCAAAAATTAATCCAGAAAAATCAGCAGAAAATTATAAAGGAACAAATCGAGGGAAATTAGGTTTTGATTATTATGATGTGAATTTAACATATCCAATAAAAACATCTAATGGAGAAGTAATTGATTACACAACATATAGTGCTAGATTAGTAGTAAGAAAGGAGAAGAATGGCAATTTTGCTTACGATTTAGATAAATTCACAAAAAAAGAAGGTGTCATCGTAGATAAAAATAATTTATCTATTATGGATGATAAATCATCCGATGATACCTCTACAAATAGTATATCAAATGCAAGTAAAAATATCAATAAAAATATTTCAAAAGATAAAATAATTACTAATGATGAATCAAATACAAAGTATTCACTACAAAATGGAGAGTGGGAACAATTTTTGGAAGATAATTTTGAAGACAAAGGTACTACAACTAAATTTAAGGAAATTTCAAAAAAGAATAAACAAGTTATTCAAGAAGCAATACAGAATCAATTAAATGACATTGTTGCACCAATTCAAGAAACTATGCAAAGAATGAGTGAACAAATTGACAGTTTAGTTAAAGAAAATGCACCAGTAAAGTCAGGATTAACTGAAAGCGAGATTCAAGAGCAAAAAAAATATGATGATTTTGTAAAAAAGCATGGTTATGATAAATTAGATAATCAATCTAAAAAAAGATATGATTATTTAAAATCACAAGAGCAAGAAAAGCAAATGAGCAATCCTTTTGAAGATATGATTATAAACTCAAGAGGTATTACAGATCAAAATAATATTTATGATAATATTGAAAATGATAACTATATAGATTATATGGCAAGAAATAATGAAGCTCCCGAAAACAATTTTATTCAGTCAATAAATAATATTGCTGATGATGTTAACAAAGCAATTGAAGAAGTTAAATATAGTTTAAACACAGATGAAGATGTTGAAGATTATTTACCAGTTACAAGTAATACAAAATTAGAAAGTAAATTACGAAACCAAGAAGATACAATAAATGAAACAATTAATAGAATATCTGATAAAAGGACTAAAGAGAAAACACCTATGAGACAAGTAAAAGATTCATTAGCACAAAGTATAATTAATAAAGGACATTATATAGATAAGATAGCAAAATTTACTGGAGACAAAGAATTAACATATAAATATGATAGATATATAGGCTCATTAAGTGAAGCACAATATAGTATTGGAAAAGCACAAACTGATAATAATGGAAAGGTAATCGGTAAATCATTAAATGATATATTTAAGCCGTCTATAGATAAAGGCTTATATATGGAGTTTAATGATTATTTGTTTAATAGGCATAACATAGACCGTTTGGCAATTGACAAAGCTGTATACGGAAAGAATTTCACTACAGAGAATTCAAAAAGAATATTAAGTGAGTATGAAAAAAAATATCCAGAATTTAAGAAGTGGTCCAAAGAAGTATATAGATATAATAAAAATGCATTAACAAATAAAATGGAAGCGGGATTTATATCAAAAGATACATATAATAATTTTTTACAATTATATGGAAATTATGTACCAACTTTTAGAGACATTGTTGAGGGAACTGAAGGAAGAGTTGAGGTTAATTTTGATGAAAAAAAGGCAGGTTTTAATCCAATAAAAAAAGCAACTGGAGGAGATCAGAAGTTATTAGCTGTTGATGAAGCAATGGCAGAACAGGTTGTTGCTGAAAAAAGGGCAATGCGTTTGAATGAAACATTAAAAGAATTATATAAAGCTCAAGGGGAACAATCTAAAATAATATCAGGTATCCCACTAGATGATCCAATAGCCACATCATTATTAATGAGTAGTAGCAAAAATTTTTTTGATATTGGAGAAGATGGAAAAGTAACAGCAATTTTCTTTGATAATGGTGAAATGACACAATTCAAAATTGATGAGGGAGTATATAAAGCTTTTGAAAATAGTAAAATAGAAGATGCAATAAATAAAAGTAAAGGCTTAAAGTTTCTAACTACTCCATTGGAAAAAATCACAAATTTTAGAAGAAATTTACTAACTACATATTCTATTGGTTTTAGCATGAACAATCCTATAAAAGATTTGCAAGAGGCAGTATTTAATACAAAATATAGTGTACCTAGATTTGCAACTAATTATGGTAGAGCATTATATGAAATTGCCACTGGAGGAAAATTTTATAAAGAATATTTAGCAAATGGAGGAGGAGCCAATACATATTTTGAATATGATACAGGATTAACAAGGAAAAAGGAGAAAGGTTTTTTTCAAAGTGTTACTAATGTGGCTACCTCTCCTATAAAGGTTATTAATTTATTAAATGAAGCTTTAGAAAAAGCACCAAGATTAGCGGAATATATTTCAACAATGCAAGTAACAGGCAATGTTAATGAGGCAATGTACAATGCAGCAGAAATTACAACAAATTTTAAAAGAGGTGGAGATATTACTAAAGCGTTTAATAGATATGGAGTGAATTTTTTAAATGCAAGCGTACAAGGAATGGATAAAATCTGGAGAAATATAAAGGGCGAGAATGGGGCGAAAGGATATATGCAATTAGCAACAAGAGCAACTATTCTTTCCATTACTCCAGCATTAATTAATGCATTAGCATATAAAGATGATAAAGACTATGATGATTTGCCAGACTATATAAAAAATGGATATTGGTTGTTTAAAACTGGGGAAGGAAAGTTTGCTCGTGTTCCACAAGGAAGGGTTACATCTGCAATTGCAACAATAGCAAGAGGTTTTTTAGAGCTAGGTGAAGGAAAAACAGATGCAGAATCAGCAGTAAAAAATATGTTAGGTAATGCAATAGATAATACAGCACCAAATAATCCAATAGAGAATAATATATTTAGTCCAATATTTCAAGTAAAAAACAATAAAAGTTGGTATGGTGAAGATATTGTTGGTAACAGACTACAAGACTTACCAGAAGCGGAGCAATATGATGAAAGAACAGATAAATTTAGCAAATGGTTAGGGGAGCAATTA
This sequence comes from uncultured Clostridia bacterium, assembly GCA_934167365.1. Taxonomy (GTDB): domain Bacteria; phylum Bacillota; class Clostridia; order TANB77; family CAG-508; genus CAG-492. The sequence goes on along the minus strand of CAKPKU010000004.1, from coordinate 16,231 downwards.
AAATATAGTCCCAAAAAAATAAACTACCTATTAGATCAATACAGTGGTGGATTTGGAGATGTATTAATACCAATGGGAACACCTTATGCAGAAAACAATATATTTGAAGATAAATTTACAACTGATTCAGTTATGAAAAATAAAAATGTAGGGAAATTTTATGATACATTAGAAGAAGTGGGTGTACAAAATAATAGCATAAAAGCTACAGAAGAAGATACATTAAGAGACTTGTATTTATCCTCTATAAGTAAAGATATGTCTAAATTATATGAGAAGAAAAGAGAAATCGAGAGTTCAGATACATTAAACGATGATGAAAAGAAAGAACAAGCAAGAGTGGTACAAAAGCAAATAAATGAATTAGCTGAAAAAGGTCTATACAATTATGAAAATATTAATAAGAAATCTAATTATGCATGCATTGATACAGAGGAATACTATAAAAATTATAAAGAAAAATGGGTAACAGTTGGTGATGAAACCAAAGAAAAATTGAGGGAGTACAAATTAAAATCAACAGAAGATAAAAATACATATTTTAAAACTAAAGCAAATTTAGATGTTATATCAAAAAAATATAAAGACAAAATTGATAAAATCAGTGAAAATGAAGAAAGCGATGAATATAAAGAAAAAAAATCATCACTTTCTTCAGAAAAGAAAGAAAAAATTGTAAATAGGTTAATTAGTTCAAATATGAAAGATAATGTTAAAGTAGCACTATATAAAACATACTATAGTTCAGATTCTGATATAGATGTAGCAACAAAATGTAAAATAAATGTAAATACATATTTACAAACTACTACCAAAACATTTGTAGCCGATAAATACACAAATGGAAAAACAGTAAGTGGCTCTAAAAAGAAAAAAGTAATAAGTTATATTAACTCACTCGATTTAAGCATTGGACAAAAGGCTGTATTAATCAATTTAAAAGGATATAGAGATTATAATTCACAAGTTATAAAATATGTAAATGATCTTAATTTAACAACTAATGAAAAAAAGAAAGTTTTGAAAAATATGAACTTCAAAGTAAATGATAATGGCACTGTAACATGGAAAAAATAGGAGGTGTATATGTCAAATTTAGCAAAACAAGATAGAAATGGTGTAAGGACAGCACAAGGATTAGAGCAAAAATATAATTTAGGAACTGTAAAAAAAGAAATTATAACAGTAAAAGAAAATACAAAGAAGCAACAAGCTGACTTTGACAGCAAAGTTGATAAAATACCAGGTAAAGGATTAAGTACAAATGATTTTACAGATAAGTATAGAGAAAAGTTGGAAGATATTTCAGGCATTCCGCCGGGTGGAACAAAAGACCAAGTTTTATACAAAAAGACTGATAAAGATGGAGATATAGGTTGGAGAGATGAAGAAGGCGAAAATATTAAAAATCTGATAGATTTTATGTATCCTGTAGGAGCATTATTTACTTCGACAAATCCTACTAGACCAGATGTTCTCTTTTCAGGGACACAATGGAATCAAATAAAAGATACATTTTTATTGGCTTGCGGTGATACATATAAGAATTCGACTAGTGGAGGAAGTACAGAAGTAACATTGAAAGAAGAGAATATACCAAAACATAATCACAATATTCCTTCATTAAGTGGGTCAACTAATTCCGCAGGAGCACATGAACACACTGGTAGATATGCACAATATGGTGCTAGTGGTTCGAGATTAGTTTTGAGAAGAATTAGTGATGATGATGACTATAAAGGAGAAGATAAAGTTACTAATTCTGCTGGGGAGCATACACATTCTGTAACTACAAACGAATCAAATACTGGTTTTGTAGGAAATAGTAAACCATTTTCAATAATGCCACGATATTTTACAATATTTGTTTGGGAACGTATTAAATAAGGAGGAGATTATGCTAACAATTAATAATAATGAAAAAAATATAATGTTCAACAGAGGTGATGAGATAAATTTTATATATAATGGTTATACAGATAATAATCACGAAGAGCTATACAAATTTAAAAAAGGAGATAAAATAACTTTTAGAGTATATGAAAAGAAGAAATATACTAAAGGTTATATTTTTTCCAAAGACTTTGTAATAACAGAAGAAACAACAGATGTAGAAATTGGATTGAATAAAAATGAAACAAATATAGGTGATTTGTATAATAAATCAAAAATATATTACTATGAAATAATATTAAACGATAAATATACAATGTGTGGACATGATGAAGATGGAGCGAAAAAAGTAATTATATATCCTAGTGAAAAAGAAAATGCTAATAATAGTAAGGAGGAATGAAAATGTCAATGTCAATAGTATCAAGCGACTTGTATTATAGAGGGCCAAGGGGGTATTCTAATTATGAAATTGCTGTTCAAAATGGATATGTTGGAACAGAAGAAGAATGGTTAGAAGAGCAAAAGCAAGGAGCTTTTAAAAATTATAAAAAAGATTTTGACGCTGAATATGACAAACAGTTAAAGAAGGCAGAAAGTGCAATAGATGATTTAATTGCTAAAGCTACAGAAAAAAGTAGTGACATTGAACCATATGCAGAGATAGTACAAGCAAGAGGAAACTTTAAATTATTAAATGATAGGTTAAATGATATTGATAATAATATAAAGAATGAAGAAAAAAACTCAAAAAATATAGCTGATGAAATAAAAATAGCAAGAGCATCTTATAACAGTTTAGATGAAAGATTAAATGCAATTGATTTTACGAATGGAGGTAGTATAAATGGTAATATTCAGCTTAATGAGAAAGTTTTTGGCAGTAATAATGATAATATTAGTGATTATGATCGGCTTTAAGTATCTATCCGGTAGTAATATAAAAGTTTTAGAAGGTAATATTATTATAGCTGCAAATGAGCAGGGAAATAATAATTATACTGTAAATATTGACTATCCAGAAGGGTTTAACAAAGAGAATTGTGTTCCAGTTTCGTGCGGTTTACAAATGCTAAAAGCACGAGGTTATAATTATGTAGGAAGTTTTGTAAATTCTTGGTCTTTAATCAAGGGGGCTTCTACTAGGTACTTAAATCTGGAAGATGATAAGATTGTATTGAATATTATAAATCCTACTACAGATACAACTTGTGAATACAAATATAAAATTGTTTTACTTAAATATGAACAAAAAGAGCCTGAATGCACATTAGGTGATGTTAATTGTGATGGAGACATTAATAAAGATGATGTACAAATGATACAAGATTATTTAATGGGAAAGATTGCATTAACAACACAACAATATAAAGCAGCAGATTTAGATGGAGATGGAGAAGTAACTTCTGCGGATTATGTAGGATTAAAAAATCAGCTTGGTATAACAGAATAAATTTAAAGGAGGGTAAATAGCATGGAAGTAAAAAGAATGACATTAAGTGCAAATACAGAAACAAAATTTAGTTTTAAAGTATTAGCAAGGAGTTTCTTCATTAAAAATTTTAGTGAAGGAGCTTTATTTGTATGTTTAGGGGAAAAATTTATCGAAGCGGAAAGTATAAAAATACCTGCAAATTTTGCCGAAGAAATCGAAAATAATTTCGATGAAACATATAACAAGTACACAACTAAACAATACACAACAGTTACGATAAAAGCTGAAAAAGGTGGGGAGGTTGAAGTACAATGCATAAATTAAAAACAATGGTGAATATGAAACCTGGTACTAGTGCGGGAAGTACAGAAGAAATTCAAGATTTAACTGAAAGAGTTGATATATTAGAAAAACGAACACGGTCACATTTATGGTATAAAAAGAAGTTTAACAACAACAAATTCCGTTTGGGAAAGAATGAATGACTCTATTAATTTGGTGGCAAATGCTACTAAAGATGGAACAGAAGTACAAAACGATTTTGATAGTTTGTATCCATGGAATAGCATAATATCCTATAATTTAGATTTAGAGACAAAAGAGAAAAAAGCATTCTATGGAGATCCAGATTTTAAATTTGATGGTACTAATGGAGATGTTTATACATATTATCCAAGATTTTGGTTTAAAATTTGGCAAGATGATGAATATGAGTATGCACAAATTGCAGATTATAAAGCACACGGATTTAGTGAGTCCAAAGCATTCAGTCTTTCAAGATACCTAATGAGCTATGAAAATGAGAAATTAAGGAGTATAAGTGGAAAGCAGGCAACAGCATTTAAAAATATAAAAACATATAGAAATCTAGTAAAACAACAATTGGGAGAAAAATTTAACTTAATGGATTATAGATATTTTGCAATGCAATTATTGTATTTAGTAGAATATGCAAATTTTAATTCACAACTGATACTTGGTAATGGTTTAAGCACTATGAGACACAATTCAGGTGATGTTGCTTTAATTGCAGAAACAGCTACAAATAGATTTATAGTAAATACAACTGCTGGTAATGCCTTTATTGTAGGTCAAATGGTTGCAATAGGTACATATGAAAATATAAACTCAAAAATGAGAATAATAACAGCAATCAATGACTATTCTGAAGATAGTATAACTGGAAAAGAAATTGTTTTTGATGGAGATCCAATTGATATTAAGACTACTGATAAAATTTGGAGCCCATCTCAAGTTGTAGGTGGTTGTGATGCACTTGGAATGAAATCAGGTTGTATTATAAATGATGGTAAGCATTGTAATATTTATAGAGGGTTTGAAGACCCAACAGGAGATGTTTTGGCTTTTGTAGATGGAGTGAATATAAAGGACTCTGCAATATTTTTCTGCGATGACCCAGAATATTACGAAAGTGATAAATTTGATGGAGCATATAAAAAAATAGGCTATATGCTTGCCGGAGCAAGTGGTTTTTCTAAAAAACTTGGCTTTGATGAGAATTATCCATTATTAAGATTACCTAGTGAAGTTGGTGCAAGTTCTACTACAGGAACATGTGACCAAACTTGGCAGAATAGCAAGGGTTCGTTTGTTGCTCGTGTTGGTGGTTACGTGCACTACGGTGCGAACTGTGGCTTGTGGTACTGGGCTTTGAACTACACTTCTTCTGCGGCGGCTTGGACTTGTGGTGCCCGTGTTCTTTTCAACCAGTAAAACGGGGGCTTGGGGGTGGTCAACCCCCTTGCAAACTATAACTATTTTGCAAAGTAGTTAAAAAGTATTTTTTTATTTTGTATAATATTAAAAGGGATTAAGTGTGCGAGGGTGCTCGCTTTTGCAGTCAGTGGGTTCGTTTGTTGCTCGTGTTGGTGGTAACGTGAACAACGGTACGAACTGTGGCTTGTGGTACTGGAATTTGAACAACACTTCTTCTACGGCGAATTGGACTTGTGGTGCCCGTGTTATTATTTGTATGTACTTGCATGCTTTTTTCCTTGCCACTTGGCAAAAATTAGTCAATCTGGATTGGTTTAGTAAGATGAAATAGTCAGAAAAACCGATAGACAAATAAGATTTTGAGGTAATAAAGTGAAGAGAGCGAAAAATATTTATGAGCAGATAATAGATAAAAACAATATACGAGAAGCAATTTTAAATGCATCGAAAGGGAAAAAAAGCCGAAAAAATGTAAAAGAAGTATTAGAAAATATAATATTCTATACAGATGAAATACACAAAATGTTAGTAGAAAAAACATATACACATAAGCGGATATGATGTTATAAAAATTCAAGATGGAGCAAGAAAAAAAGAGCGAGTAATATTTAAGCCTATTTTTTACCCTGACCAATGTATACATTGGGCATTGATGCAACAAATAGAGCCACTATTGAAAAGAGGAATGTATGATTATTGTTGTGGATCTGTTAAAGGAAGAGGAATAGCAAAAGGGACAAGATACCTAAAAAGAATATTAGTACAAGACAGAAAAAATACGAAATATTGTTTAAAGTTAGATGTAAAAAAGTTTTATCCTAGTATTAGTCAAAAAATTTTGAAATGGAAGTTTTATAAAATAATAAAAGATGAAGAAACTTTAGATTTAATATTTAAAATAATAGATAGTGCAGAGCATGGAGTACCTATTGGTAATTATACTTCGCAGTGGTTTGCAAATTATTACTTACAGGATTTAGACCACTACATAAAGGAAGATTTAAAAGTACCATATTATTTGCGCTATATGGATGATATGGTATTATTTCATAGAAATAAAAAGGAATTGCACAAGATAAAAAATAAAATTGAAGAATATTTAAAATTTGAAGAGCTTACATTAAAAGAAAATTGGCAACTTTTCAAATTGGAGAGCAGACCATTAGATTTTTTGGGATATCGATTTTATAGAGGATACACAACTTTAAGAAAAAGTAACTTTTTAAGAATTAAACGAAGAATTAAAAGAATTTCAAAAAAGAGCAGTTTAAATTATAAGGATGCAAGTGCTACATTGAGTTATGTTGGTTGGTTGAAACATTGTAATTCTTATAATTTTAAAGAAAAATATGTGAATCCATATATTGATTTAAAAAAGTGTAAAGGAGTGGTTAAATTTGAAAACAGAAGGAAATTTAAAGCCAAATAAATTTACAATAGAATATAAAGACAGAAATAAATGTGATTTAATTTTTTGTGATAATATAATTGAAACACAAGAAAATGAAGAAATAAAATATACATATGATATGTATAGAATAACAATTAACTCTAGAGCTAATCTTGAGCAAATGTTAGAAAATGAAAAGGAATATACAAAATGGCTAGAGCTAGCAAAAAAAGAAGAATATAACGAGTTAGCAGAAGAAATAAGAGCTAAAAGAGATATGTTACTTGCTGAAACAGATTGGACACAAGTTACAGATACAGCATTAACAAAGGAAGAACAGGCAAAATATAAAGAATATAGACAAAAATTAAGAGATATACCGGAGCAACTAGAATTTCCATACAATGTTACATTTCCTTGTGTATAGGGAGGTATAGTATGGAAGAATTTATAAAAATTTTATTAAATCAAGGAGGAACTGTTTTATTAGCAGTTCTTTTTATTTATGTATTTGTAGAAGATAGGAAAAGCAATAAAGAAGAAAAAGCAAATAATACACAAGTGCTTAAAGAATTGTCTGGCTCCAATCAAAATATTGCAGAAAGCTTGAATTTGTTAAAAGTAACGATAGAGAATAATACTGCGGAGTATAGGCACCACGATGATAAAGCGGAGCAGAATTTTAGCAATATAAATGAACATTTAGTAAAAATTGAGGAAAAATTAGATAAAAAATAGGAGGTTAAATAAATGGTTTTTGGAAAAGCAATAGAGCAGTTAAAAGAAGGAAAAAGAGTACAAAGAAAAGGTTGGAATGGGAAAAATCAATACATAGAATTAGCAACCAATATTAGTTATAAGAATACAAAAGGAGAAATTATAAATGCAAAGCATGATGCAATTGGAAATAGAGCAATAGCATTTGTTGGAACATCTGGGGTTCAAATTGGTTGGTTAGCAAGTCAAGCAGATATGTTAGCTGATGACTGGAAAATTGTAGAGGAGGATTAGTTATGAGTAAAAGAAAAATGATTATAACTGCGGTAGTAACAATTATTTTAGCTATAGTTAGTGCGATTTTTGGGGTCAACTATAGTGAACACGATGTTTCAGAAATTTCAAATTCTGTGGAAACTGTGGTAAATACTGTGGATAATATTGTAGATAATCAATCTACAACAGAAATCCCAGAAGGAACAGAGCAAGAAGAAAAAATGATTGAAACGCAAGAAACAGAAAGCGAGTCATTTGAGGAGCAAGGAGGAATTGCGTATAATGGTTCTGATAAAACGCCAAATATTACTTTAGGAGATTATGTTGGTTTAACATATTATTCCCAAATTGATTCGCGATGGAAAAAAGATATATATTCTTCTGTGGGAGATTATAGCCAAACAATTGGAAGTTCCGGTTGCGGTCCGACAAGTGCTGCTATGGTTGTAAGTTCTATAAAAGGTAATATAACTCCAAAAGAAATGGCAGACTTGTATGTTCAATATGGCTACCGTTCTAAAAATAGTGGAACATACTGGAGTGCTTTTAAATGGACGGCAGATGTATTCAATATTGAATATAAAGAAACTGGAAATTTTGATAATGCTATAAATGCGTTAAAAGATAATAACTATGTTGTTGTTTCTTGCGGTGAGGGTCTTTTCACTTACGGAGGGCATTATATAGTAATTGTTGGAGTAGATGGGGATAATCTAAAAATATATGATCCTTATTTATACTCTGGGAAATTCGATGTTTCTACAAGAAGGGGGAAAGTTGTTGTTAATGGAAATACAGTATACTGTAGTATAAATAACTTTAAAAAATATGCAAATTATAAACAATTTTTCTGCTATAAATATAATCCAAATGCAGTAAATACAAATAATTCTACAGATACACAAGTTTCTACAGCTACATATGTAAGATATGTAAAAGTAAATACATTACTGAATGTAAGAAATTCGCCAAACGGTAGCAAAATAGGAAGTCTAAAGAATGGTACAGAAGTTACAGTGTATGAAACAAATGGAGTATGGGCAAGAATAGGAGAAAGCAAATGGGTAAGTGTAGCTTATTTATCTTCTATAAATCCAAATAAAAAAGCTACATCTACACAAAAAACATACACAACAGGAAAATACAAAGTTAGCACTAATATTCATGTTAGAATGGGTGCAGGAACAAATTATAAAGCAAAGACATATAAACAGTTAACTCAAAATGCAAGACAACAAAATAAAATTTGCGGTGATTATTATTACAATGGATATAAAAAAGGTGTAATTTGTAATATTACAAAGGTGCAAAATAATTGGGGATTAACAAAAAGTGGTTGGATATGTTTAGACTATTGCAAAAAAATTTATTAAGGAGGGCAGTTAGTAGTCCTCCTTCTTTTAAAAATTATCAATTATAGTATATTTTATATTTTTTTCATCTAGTATATGTTTATATTTATTTAAAGAACTTAAAGGAAAACCACATTTTATTATTTCATTTCCCAATCTAGTTAATTTTAATCCAATTTCTTCATTAAGATATATTGCATCTTCATTTAGTGAATTATAAAAAAATCCTACTTTGATTAAATAAACATTTTTAGAATTATTATTTTTTAATTCAGTATACTTATTTAATAGTTTGCTCATCTTTTTCACCATCCTTTCGTTTTATAATATCTCCAGGCTCACATTCTAACAAGTCACAAATTTGGTCCAAATTGCGAAATTTTATTCCAGAAGATTTATTATCCATCAAATTAGAAAGCGATTGGTAACTTTTTTCCATATTTTTAATAAACCAGTACTTTGTTTTTTTCTTTTGTTCCAAAACTTCATTTATTGCTATATATATCATCTTTTTTTCACCCTAAAACATTGTACAAAAATATTACATTAAAAATAACTATAGTACGGAATAGCTATTTTATAAAATAGTTGTTTAATTTAACTAAAAATATTACTATATGCATTATGTTCGCCAAAACGAACACAATGCATAATATACTATTAAATACAGATACTAAAAATGGTGATAATAATGCATGTAGAATATTTAATAAAAGAAATACGAATAAAAAAGGGAATTACAATAAGAGAGTTGCATAAAAAATCGAATGTATCAATCGGCCATATAAGCGAAATTGAAAACGGAATAAAAGATCCTACTTTTACTGTATTGGTACGTATAGCATATGCATTAGGCGAGCCATTAAATAATCTGTATAAAATTAAATTGTAAGAGGTGAAGAAAAAATGAACATAAAAATGAGAATAAAAGAAGTAATAAAAGAAGAAGGAATTAGCTTAAGAGAATTGGAGAGAAGAACTGGGATAGAAAGACATTATTTAAAGACAATACAAGAACTTCCGGCGGATGAAATATTACTCCATGAAGCAATTCTTATAGCGGATGCATTGGGAAAAACAGTCGAAGATTTGTTCGTAGTTGAAAGACTTATAATTATTTAGATATAGAGTTTTAACATTAAAAAATTGTATTCCCATTTTTTGTAAACTAGGTGTATTTTATGTATAAAATAGATAGTTTTATATATAAATGCACTTTTTTTTATTATGAATATGTAAAATAGAAAAGAAGATAATTTATAGAATTTGGTGTAAAAGAGGGGGAATACATATGGAAAAAGAAATATTAATAAAAGGAAACGAATTAATTAAAATTTATGATAAAAATTTAATTCAAAGCAATAAATACATTACATTAAATGATTTAATAAATATAAATGTAAAGGGCAAAATAACAAAAGAAGAGCTTGACAATTAAAGCATTTATTATTAAAATAATTCTGACAACTTTTTTGACAACTTTCACAATAGAAAAATGGTAAAAAATAGACTAAATAGACAACTAAAAATGAAAATAAAAAGTTGTCAGAAAACAGCAAATATAAGGAAAAACATTAAAAGTGCTACTGTAGCTCAGTTGGTAGAGCAACAGATTCGTAACCTGTAGGTCGGGAGTTCGATTCTCCCCAGTAGCTCCAAAAAATTATATGGAGATGAGAAAAGATGGGATTTTTTGATAAATTAAAACAAGGGTTAACTAAAACTAAGGATTCTATAAATGATAAAATAAATAATGTTTTCAAAAACTTTAGAAAAGTAGATGAAGAGCTTTTAGAAGAGCTAGAAGAAGCTTTAATTATGTCAGATGTTGGAATGGAAACATCAATGAAGATAATAGAAAATTTAAAAGATAAAATTAAAACAGACAAAATAGAAGATGCTGATGAAGTAAAAGAAGCTTTAAGAGCACAAATGAAAGAAATTTTAGATAGTGTTGATTCTGAATTAAAACTTAATTCTAAACCATCAGTAATATTAATGGTAGGGGTTAATGGAGCAGGAAAAACTACTTCAATAGGAAAGATTGCAAATAATCTGAAAAAAGAAGGAAAAAAAGTTGTAATAGCAGCAGCAGATACATTTAGAGCAGCAGCTGTTGAACAATTAGAGGTTTGGGCTAATAGAGCCAATTGCCAAATAATAAAAAGAAATGAAGGAACAGATCCTGCATCAGTCGTATATGATGCAATAAAAGTTACCAAAGAAGAAAATGCAGATGTACTTATAATAGATACAGCAGGAAGATTGCATAATAAAAAATACCTTATGGATGAATTAATAAAAATAAAAAAAGTTGTTGATAAAGAGCTACCAGATGCATCAAAAGAAACATTAATGGTATTGGATGCTACAACTGGTCAAAATGCAATTTTACAAGTTAAAGCTTTCAAAGAAGCAGTAGATATAAATGGATTAGTTTTAACAAAATTAGATGGAACATCAAAAGGTGGAGCTGTTATAGGTATTGTGTCAGAAAATAATTTACCAATAAAATATATTGGTATAGGAGAGCAAATTGATGATATGCAAAAATTTAACTCAACAGATTTTGTTAATAGTATAATATAAGCAATAAGGGTGTGAGTATTTTGGAAAATAATGTAGATGAAAAAGAAAGTAATATCAGTAATTCAGTAAATACCAATAAAAATGTGAAAAAAAGAAAAAAAAGAGCAGGTATAGTAATAGCCTTTTCAATAATATGTGCTCTAGTGGCCTATATACAATATAGAGGAAGTTATTTAGAATTTTTTGAAATAGGAGAGAATTATACTGGAGCTTTTTTTGACAACATAAAATATAAAACTATAATAATAATTACATCTTTTTTATGGGTATATATATTAATGCGTACAACTAATAATAGAATAAAAAACGGTTTAAAGGTATTTTTTAAGGAAGAAAAAAAGGAGATGCCAAAATTATTAAATAAATCAATTTCCTTTATTACAGCAGGAATAGTTAGTATAATCACATGTAATGTATTTTTGCAAAAGACTATATTGTTTTTGAATAATACATCATTTGGAAAAACTGATCTTATATATGGTCATGACATTGGATATTATTTATTTATAAAACCATTTTTAGTATCGGTATTAATATATATGTTAATAACATTTGTTATAGCAACTTTGTATGCTACAATATACTATATAATAGTGTTAAATACGCAATTTGAAGGAGGAGTTAGTGCAGAAACTCTAAATTCATCTATAATAAAAAATCAATTGTTAAATAATTTAAAAATTATAGTAATTATACTTTCTGTTTTTACATTTATAAATGCAGAGGACTTGTGTACAAAGACATTTTTATCGATAGGAGAGAGTGAAAATCAATATTCATTATATGGAGCAGGAACTTCAGACATTGTAGTAAAAGTATGGGGATATAGAATACTTTCTATATTAATGATATTTGCAATATTTTTTAGTACATCTGCGTACAAAAAGAAGAAAAATAGAAAATTATTTATATGGATTTTTTCTGTGCCAGTCTATTTAGTGGCAATGATATTAGTACTTGTAGGATATGATAAAATATTTATAACATCAAACCAATATGAAAAAGAAAAAAAATATATATCATACAATATAGATAATACACGAGATGCATATGGAATTGATATAGAGGAAATTAGTGTTGAAGATGAAGGAACAGTTAGTGATATTGAATTAACAAAATATAGTGATATTATAAATAATATGTCAACAACAAATAAATCTATAATATTAAAATTACTTAATGGAACTTTATCAGGAAAAGGATATTATAATTATACAGCAACAACAGTAGGAGAATATACTATAAATAATGAAAAAAAGATGGTGTATATTACACCAAGAGAAATTGTATCAAATGAAAATTCATATACAAATTCAACATATGAATTTACACATGGATATGGAGTTGTTGTTACATCTGCCTCAGAAACGAATGCGAATGGTGACTTAATAAATTTACAGAAAAATTTTTCTAATGAGGATAATGTTATAAATGTTCAAAATCCAAGAATATATTTTGGAATGCAAACAAATAAAACAATAGTAACAAACAGCAAAGCAAATAATGAATTTGATTATCCAATAGATGAAAATGAAAACAAAACTAATTCATATGATGGAAAAGCAGGTTTACAATTAAAAACAGTAGATAGAATCATATTAGCATTATCAAAAGGAGATATTAATTTAGCACTTACATCAAATGTTAATTCAAATAGCAAAATATTAACTAATAGAAATATAGTAGAAAGAGCAAAAAAAGTAATGCCTTATTTAACATATGATAGCTCTCCATATTTAGTAGTGACAAATGAAGGAAAATTAGTATGGGTAATAGATGCATATACAACATCTGAATATTATCCATATTCACAAAAACAAACAATAAATGGTCAAGAAATAAATTATATAAAAAATTCCGTAAAGGTTTTAATAGATGCGTATGATGGAACTACACAGTTCTATATAACAGACAGAACAGATTTAATAGCAATGGCATATAAAAAAGCTTTTCCAGATGTTTTTATGGATATAGATTCTGAAATTCCAACAGAAATAAGTGAACATTTTACTTACTCTGAATTTTTGTACAAAATACAAGCAGAAATGTTAAAAAGATATCATAACACAGGAGCTGATGTATTATATAGAGCAAATGATATTTGGGATATAGCAAAATATGGAGTAGAAACTAATTCTTCGACAACTGAAACTGTTCAAATGAATCCATATTATGCAATAGTTAAAACAAAAGATAGTGATAAAAGTAAAATAGGTTTAGTTTTACCATATACATTACAAGGAAAACAGGGAATAATTGGATATGCTGTAGGAACATATGAAAACGGAAAAATGGTGATGAAATTATACAGATATTCATCAGATAATACAGTACTTGGTCCAATGCAATTAGATACACAAATAAGTCAAAATCAGTCAATATCAAAAGAAATAGATAATTTAGATGTAGCTGGAACAAAACTTACAAAAAATATTGTTGTAGTACCAATAAATAATAAATTAATATATGTTGAATCTATATATCAAGAATATATTAATGAAAGTGATTCAATGCCACAACTAAAAAAAGTTGTAGTAGCATCTGGAAATAAAATGGCAATAGGAGACAATTTAAAAAAGGCATTAAATAATTTAATGTCACAAGCTTACAATATTGAGATAGGTGATCCAGAAAATGAAGATGAATTAATAAAGGCAATAATAAAGGCAAATAATAATTTAAAAGAATCTACTGCAAATAAAGATTATGAAATGATGGGAAAAGACTTTTCACAATTACAGTTATTAATTGATAAATTAGAAAAATTATATAAAGAAAAAGGTACTGAAAATAATGGAAAAATAAATACTACAAATCTTATTGCATTATATAAATATGAATAAAAAATAAAATAAAAACCATTCTATCTATTAGGTGGTTACATGTATAAAAGAAATTATAATGTAGAAAAAATTTTAATAAGAAAAATTAAACAATTAAATGAAAAAATGAATCAGGAAAAATTTATGGATTTAATTGAAATTTTAGGGAATCCAAAGAAAATGCTTTTTAGAAATTTTTTTGCGGGAATATTTAAAGGAATTGGAATTGGAATTGGATTTTCAGTACTTACTGCGGTACTAATATATTTTTTACAAAAGCTGGTAAGGCTAAATATTCCAATTTTAGGTGATTATATTGCAGATATTATAGATATTGTTCAGATAAATAAAAAATAGTACTTGAAAAAGAAAATTTGTTGTGATAATCTTTTTATATAAAATTTGAAAGGAGAATATTATGTTAAAAAATAAGAAGAATTTATTAAAACTTTGTTTAGTGGTATTGATGATAGTGTCAACTATAATAGTACTTACAGGATGTGGAAAGAAAGATAATAAAAATAATGAAAACAATGAATTGGCATATCAAGAACCAATAAAAAATTATTTTGATGGAATAAAGAACAGAAATATTTCTCAAGTAATAAAGGCATTTCCAGAATTTATGGAAATGCAAAATAATATAACTGAAAATGATATAAATGATTTGTATAACCAATATGAAGAATTATATGGAAAGAACATAAATATTGACTATACATTTGGTGAAGCTACTACAATTGGAGAAGAGGAAATAACAGAGCTAGAAAATCAGATTAAGGAAGTATATCAAAATGCTAATGATATAAAGATTACAAGTGGATATACTGTACCAGTAGAAGTGACTGTAACTGGCGATGGAGTAAAAATAGAAGAAAATACAAATAATTCAGATGAGAACACAAATACTGAAACTTCATCAGAAAATAACGAAGATAATATATCTAATAAAAATGTAGAAGAAATTAATATGTATGTTCTTCAATATAATGGAAATTGGTATATAATGTAAATTTTTATAAAGATGCAAATGTAAAATTTGTATCTTTTATTTTTAAATTATAATAAAAATACAGGAAATATGAGGAAAAAATTCACTAAAAGTGTTAAAAAATCGATTAAAGTTCTTGACATTAGTAAGTTAGGATGATTATAATTATTCAAGAAAAGCTAACGAAAAAGATCTTCAGGAGGACATTTTTATGATAGACAATTTAATAAGTGCAAAAGGAAATAAATATAGCAACATGAGTGATGAAGATTTAATAAAAATAATTAAATCAGGAGATAATGATGCATTAAATTACTTAATAGAAAAATATAAAGAAATTGTAAATATGAAAGTAAGTAGATATTTTATAATTGGTGCAGAGCGCGAAGATATAATACAAGAAGGATTAATAGGGTTATATAAAGCAATAAAAAACTTTGATAATGAAAAACAAAACTCATTTAAATCATTTGCAAACTTATGTGTAGAAAGACAACTAATTACTGCAATAAAAAGTTCAACTAGACAAAAGCATATGCCATTAAACTCATATTTATCGCTAAATATGTCAGCATATGATGATAATGAGGATGATACAAGCATTTATGAGATATTTGACGCAAATGTTATAGAAGATCCATTAGATACAATAACTAAAAAAGAATATTATCAAAATGTTGAAAATATAATCGAAAAATCCTTAAGTACATTTGAAAGACAAGTTTTAAACGAGTTAGTTAATGGAAATTCGTATATTGCAATAGCTGAAAAATTAAATTATCCAGTCAAATCAATAGACAATGCAATCCAAAGAATACGAAAGAAAACTATAAAAAATATGGTAGGCAATTAAATATATAAATACTATATGAGCAAAATTAATAATTAATGTTTATACAGTATTTATATATTGACTTTTAATAAAAAGTACTATAAACTTTAATAGGAATATTTTTGCTTGCATAGCTCAGTAGGCAGAGCACTACCTTGGTAAGGTAGAGGTCACCAGTTCGATTCTGGTTGTAAGCT
>CAKPKU010000003.1 GCA_934167365.1 uncultured Clostridia bacterium | reverse complement strand
AAAAGTGGAATAGATATTCGTGAAATTTCTAAGTTTACGGGTCTTTCTTTAAAAGAGCTTGAAAACTTATAATTATTCTAGTAAAAATAATTTACATTTTGAAATTTGCATAATTTCATGATATTGTCTTAATCATAAAAATAGAACAGATATATAAACCTGTTCTATTTTTGTATATTAGTTATTTTTTCAAAACATTACATATATATTGCTTTATTTTTTCTTATATATATTTTTTTCTATACATTATTTATTTAATATTTCGTTTTTGAAACTAGTTCCATTATTTAATTTGCTTAACCCAAATAAGTCTAAAATTGTTGCTGAAATATCTGAATATGTTTTTCGTATTCCTAGGTTATTATTTGGTTTAATATTTTTTCCATAAATTAATATTGGAATATATTCTCTTGAATGGTCTGTACTTGGTGTTGTTGGGTCATTTCCATGATCAGCAGTTATTATAAGCATATCATCTTCTTTCATATTTTGCATTATTTCTGGAAGTTTACTATCAAAATATTCTAGTGCTTTACTATATCCTTTTACATTATTTCTATGTCCATATAGCATATCAAAATCAACTAAATTTGTAAAAATTAAGCCTTTTGAATCTTGTTTTATATATTGAATAGTTTTTTCTATTCCATCTTCATTACCATTTGTATGAATAGCTGTACTTATTCCTCTTCCTGAAAATAAGTCTTCTATTTTTCCAATTGCAATTACTTCAGCTCCTTTATATTCTTCTGAAATAGTATCTAACATTGTTTTTCCAAATGTATTAGATTCAAAGTCTCTTCTATTGTATGTTCGTGTAAAATCTTCGGCTGATGTTCCTATAAATGGTCTTGCTATTACTGTTCCAACATTATATTCTGGTTTATCAAGAATTGATCTTGCTATTTTACATATTTTGTATAATTGTTGGACTGGAATAACATCTTCATGTGCTGCTATTTGAAATACACTATCTGCTGATGTATATATTATTGGATAGCCTGTTTTCATATGCTCCTCGCCATATTTTTTTAATAGCTCTGTTCCTGACCCTACTTCATTACATAAAATTCCCTTTAAATTCGCCTTTTCTATAAATTCATCTATTAATTCTTGTGGAAAAGCATTTGGATATGTTTTAAATCCTGGTTTTTTTACATATCCACTTATTTCCCAATGACCTACTGGACTATTTTTTCCTTCACATGTTTCGGTTGCTTTTCCGTATGAACCTATTATATTTTGCTCTTTATCTTGTATATCAACTCCATCAATATTATATAAACCTAATTTTTTCATGTTTGGCAAATGTGGATGTTCACTGTTGTATATTCCAACTAAAGTATTACTTCCCTCATCTCCATACACATATGCATCTGATTGTTCACCTACACCAAATCCATCTAAAACAATTATAATTGCTCTATTAATCATCATTTGTGCCTCCTTTTTTTATCTAGCTTCATTTCCATCAGAGCAATCTCTAGGTACATTTTTGTTCATATCATCTTTTGATTTTGAAAGCTCTAATAATTCATCATATGCATACTCTATATTATTTATTATTGCATAGTCAGTAAATACATTCCATTCTGCAAGTTCAGAGTATACACTTTTTATTATTTCATATGCTTTCCCACCTTCGATAAGCTCTTTGTTTTCAATTACATAAAATAATTCATTATATAATTCTTCTAAATCCTCTTCATTTTCTTCTTCGTAAGAATCTTCTGTTTCATATTGTATATATTTATTGCAGTCATCATCTTCTATTTCATTATCATCATAATCATTGTTTCTGTATTCTTCTTTATATTTTCTTTCATCCCCACTATATTCGTAAGGCTCTTTTGATTCATATTCATCTTCATCAATTTGCTCTTCTTCTGATTCATCATCTTCAAAAGGCTCTTGTTCATCATCATATTCCTCTCCAAATCCTACTTCTTCTGCAAATGCTTGAATATCCTCTTTTGATGCGTTTATTAATTTTGAATTAAAAATTGATACAGAATAATTTTCTTTATCAACCATCTCATTATGCATTATAAGTTCAATGTCATCGGATTTTCTAAGATATGATTGATATAATTTATCATTTTCTATTTTTTCATATATATTATTTTTTCAATGTTATTGTCAAGCTCTTCTATATTGTATTCAAATTTACAATTCAGGTCTTTGTTAATTATATAACCTTTATTTTCATTTTTTTGTATTAATATATCTGTTTTCTCTCCATTTATATTAATAATTTTTATTTTGTCTCCTTTAATAATTGCTGAAAAATATTCTTTATTATTATCTGTCCAAACTAGTAATCCGTTATTATTTCCTACAACACAATATCCAACTTTATTCTCTATTATATCTATTATTGTAGAAATTGTTAATTCGTTTTTATCCAAATATTCTTCTCTATTTGAAATATACATTAATGACCACATCCTTTTTCATTTAATACCATATTATTATTTTACATAATTTTTCACTTCATATACTATTTTTTCTATAAAGTCTTTTGTATCCATTGCGCCTATATCGCCATCTTTATGTGATCTTACTCCTACTTGATTGTTTTCAACTTCCTTATTGCCAATAATTAACATATATGGAACTTTTTCAAGTTGTGCTTCACGGATTTTATATCCTATTTTTTCATTTCTGTCATCTAATTTAACTCTAATTCCATTTAACATTAGCTCTTCTTTTATTTTTTTAGCATATTCTACATGACTATCTGCTATTGGTAGTATTTTTACTTGAAGTGGTGCAAGCCATGTTGGAAGTACACCTTTTGTTTCCTCTAATAAAAATGCCATAAATCTATCTGATGTTCCTAAAATTGCTCTATGAATTACAACTGGTCTATGATTTTGTCCATCTTCACCAACATATGTTAAATCAAATCGCTCTGGTAAAGCAAAATCTAATTGACATGTAGAAACTGTTACATCATGTCCTAAAGCTGATTTTATTTGTACATCTAGTTTTGGACCATAAAATGCTGCTTCACCCTCTGCTTCATAAAAATCGACATCCATTTCTGTTAATATCTCACGTAATTGAGATTCTGCTGTCTCCCACATTTCATCATTATCTATATATTTTACTTTATCATTTTTATCTCTTAAAGATAATCTGAATCTATAATCTTTAAATCCGAAATCTTTATATACTGATAGTATTAATTTGACAACTTGTCCAAATTCTTCTTTTATTTGGTCAGGTCTTACAAATAAATGTGCATCATTTTGACACATTTGTCTAACACGCTCTAATCCACAAACAGCTCCGCTATTTTCCCATCTAAAATCATGTGCTAATTCACCTATTTTTATTGGTAAATCTTTATATGAACGAATTTCACTTTTATATATTAACATATGATGTGGACAATTCATTGGTCTTAAAACAAGCTCTTCATTATCCATTTTCATAACTGGAAACATATCATCTTTATAATGATCCCAGTGACCACTTATTTTATATAATTCAGTATTTGCAATTGATGGTGTATATACATGCCAATAACCTAATGCAAGCTCCTTATCTTGGATATATCTTTCAAGAGTTCTTCTTATTGTTGCTCCATTTGGTAAATATATTGGAAGTCCTGCACCTACTAATTTATGTGTCATGAACAATTTTAAATCTTTACCTATTTTTCTGTGATCACGTTCTTTTGCCTCTTCTTGTAATTTAATAAATTCTTCTAATTGACTGGCTTTTGGGAAAGATATTGCATAAATTCTTTGAAGCATTTTATTTTTTTCGCTACCTCTCCAATAAGCACCAGAATTTGAAAGTAATTTTATAGATTTTACTTTACCTGTGCTCATTAAATGTGGACCTGCACATAAGTCTGTAAAATCTCCTTGTTTATAAAATGAAATTTCTTCTCCTTCTGGTAAGTCATTAATTAGCTCTATTTTATATGGTTGATCTGCCATTAATTTTAAAGCCTCATTTTTTGGTAATGAAAATCTTTCTATTGGTAAATCTTCTTTAATTATTTTTTTCATTTCAGCTTCAATTTTTTCTTTATCTTCATCATTAAAAGTTTCAGATGTGTCAAAATCATAATAAAAGCCTTCATCTATTGATGGTCCAATGGCAAATTTTGTATCTGGAAATAACCTTTTTACTGCTTGTGCCATTATGTGTGAAGTTGTATGCCAATAAGCCTTTTTTCCATCTAAATCTGAATCAAATGTTAATATTTCTAATTTTGAATCTTCATTTAATTCAAATCTTAAATCAACAACCTTTCCATTAACTCTTCCAGCAGTAGCCATTCTTGCTAAACCTTCACTGATTTTTTTTGCAATATCAATAACACTGCTACCTTGCTCTACTTCTAAAATAGAGCCATCTTTTAATTCTACTTTAATCATATTATAACCCCTTTCTTTGTTTTTAGGTTTATATAAATAAAAAGCACCCTAAAAATCTAAATTGATTTTTAGGAGTGCTTATATTTACACGGTTCCATCCTATTTTTTACTTAATTCTTTTAACGCAAGTTACACGTCCATTACTGGAAACAATGAGGTAGTTTTTCAAATATTTTTTTAGGATTAGCTTTCAGCCTTTGACTAATCTTCTCTTTTAAAAAGTGATATTTTACTTTGTCTCATTTAAGTTTTTCATATTTTTATTATACTTAATTTAAATCAAAAGTCAATATTTTTTTATAAATTATATATCTGTGTATACATCTAATTTATGTACTACACCGTTTTCTTTATCAATTACATAGTTAATATAATATTTATCTTGACCATCTACTTGCTTTTTAAATACTTCTATTAATGAAATTGCTATTTTATCTCCTGTGCTCGCATTATATAATCCATATAATTTTTTTTCAGCATTATATAAGAATACTACTGCATCTACATTTTCTTTGATGTTTGGAATAATAGCTACTGATTCTCCATTTTGTGCTAATGTACAACCTATTTCTTCAAATTGTGGTTCAATTAATTTTTGACCTTCTATACTATATAATCCCCATTTTCCATTATTTTTTACTGGAACATATTTATTATTAAGTATATATTTATTATCAATATTTATATATAGTCCATCATCTAAACCTATTTCTTCAAATAATGGGTATAATGCTATTTTTCCATCAGAATCAATTATTCCATATTTTCCATTATCTTCTATTACAAAGTATTTAAATTCATTGTCAATTTCTTTTATATTATTATATTGACATGTTATGTTCTTTTTAACTTCTTGCGCATTTAAATCAACATATAAAATACATTTTTTATTATCACTACTTGTTATAACAGTAAAAGTTTTTGTTCCTTCATTGAATTTTATGTCAGAATATTTACAACTTGCTACATATGTACTAAGTTTATCTGAATTTGTATAACTTCCTACTCCTAAATTTCCTGATGAATCTTTAACTATTCCCATTCCATATTTAAATAGTCGTTTATTAATGTATTCGTATTCTCCAGAGCTAACTATATCTGATCTTTTTGATTTTGCTACTTGTTCTAATTTGTCTAGTGTTACTATTGATAATGTATTTGTTTTTTTGTCATATGATATTGAAATATCAAAACCTAGTCTTATACCTTCTAAACTTACAAATATTTCATCATTTACTATTTTGACATTATTTGCAATAGTGAAATATTCATATTGTACCTCATCTTCTTGAACCGCTTCTTCTTGGTTTTTGTTTGAGTTATTATTATTTTTTGAAGATGTGTCATTATCATTGCTTTCTTTTACAATAGCTTTATATACTTTATTAGAATCTGCTATATATGATGTATATATATTTCCAGATCTTATTTGACATTTTGTTTTGTCTTCACCTTTTAGTTTATATTCACTATTATAATACTGATATTGTAATAATGATGATAATTTTTGAACTGATACAAATATTTCTCCATTTTCTTCTACAAATTTTCCTTTTTCATTTTTTAATATCATAGAAGTATCAATTCCACTTTGTGTTTCACCATCTAATACAAATTTAAATGATTTAGAATTTTTTACTTTCATTAAAACTAATAATGCAATCATAAAAATAAATAATATTACTATTATTTTTATAATTAATCTAAATATCTTTCTTTTCTTTTCTTGCTCTTGAAATAACTCGTGTTCATCTACAAGTGTCATTTTTATCTTCAACATCCTTTCTAAAAAAAATAAAAATCTCTATCTTTTTATTCATCATAACCATATTTAGCGTAAAATTCATTTTTAAAATTTAATAAATTATCATTTTCTATTTCATTTCTTACTCTTTCCATCAATTTAGATAAAAAGTATAAATTATGAATTGATAATAGTCTTACGCCTAATATTTCTTTAGTTTTTACTAAATGTCTTAAGTATGCTCTTGTATAGTTTTTGCATGTATAACAATCACATTCTGGATCAAGTGGTGTAAAATCTCTTTCATATGTTGCATTTCTTACTACTACTTTTCCATTCCATGTCATTGCAGTTCCATTTCTTGCAATTCTTGTTGGTAGAACACAATCACACATATCAATTCCAGCTAATGCTGCCTCTATTAGATAATCTGGTGTTCCTACTCCCATTAAATATCTTGGTTTGTTTTTAGGCATTTTTGGTGCTGTATATCTTAAAATATCTAAAAATTTTTCTTTAGGTTCCCCAACACTAATTCCTCCTATTGCATAACCTGGAAGATCTAAAGCGACTAAATCTTCAAGGCTTTTATCTCTTAAATCTTTATAAAAACCACCTTGAATAATTCCAAAAAGTCCCTGTTTTTCAGTGTTTTTATGTGCTGCTTTACATCTTTTAGCCCATCTTGTTGTTCTTTCCATTGAATTTTTTGTATATTCATATGTTGCTGGATATTCAACACATTCATCAAATGCCATCATTATATCTGCACCTAAATCATTTTCTGTTTCCATTACACTTTCTGGTGTGAATATATGCTTACTTCCATCTAAATGAGACTTAAACTCAACACCTTCTTCAGAAATTGTACGTAAATCACCTAAGCTAAATACTTGAAATCCTCCGCTATCTGTTAATATAGCTCTGTCCCAGTTCATGAACTTATGAAGTCCGCCAGCTTCTTTTACAAGTTTACTACCTGGTCTTAAATATAAATGATATGTATTTGATAAGATAATTTTTGCATCTATCATATCTTTTAATTCATCTGGTGTCATTGATTTCACAGTTGCTTGTGTTCCAACTGGCATAAATACTGGTGTTTGAATATCTCCATGTGGTGTATGTATTACACCTCTTCTAGCTCCTGTTTGCTTACATTCATGTAATAGTTCATATGTTATTGCTGATTTTTCCAAAAAATCATCTCCTTTATTTGAATACTTCAATTTATTTTTTCTTATTCTATAAACATTGCATCTCCAAAGCTAAAAAATTTGTATTTTTGTTTTACCGCTTCTTTGTATGCATCTAATATATATTCCCTTCCAGCTAAAGCTGATATTAACATTAATAATGTTGATTCTGGTAAATGGAAATTTGTTATTAATCCATCAATACATTTAAATTTATATCCTGGATATATAAATATATTTGTATCATCTTCAACTTCTTTTACCATTCCATTTTCATCAGCTACTGATTCTAGTACTCTACAAGAAGTTGTCCCAACTGCAATTATTCTTCCTCCATTTTTACGAGTATTATTTATTTTTTCAGCATCCTCTTTTTTTATATAGTAATGCTCTGTATGCATGTCATGGTCTTCGATGTTTTCTTCTTTAACTGGTCTGAATGTACCAATTCCAACATGTAAAGTTACATTTGCTATTTCTACACCTTTTTCCTTTATTTTTTCTAATAGCTCTTTTGTAAAATGCAATCCTGCTGTTGGTGCTGCTGCTGATCCTTCATATTTTGCATATACTGTTTGATACATTTCCTTTTTTTCAAGTTTTTCTTTTATATATGGTGGAAGTGGCATTAAACCTATTTCATCTAAAATTTCATTAAATATTCCTTGATAATAGAATTTAACTTTTCTACTTCCTCCTTCCATTTTATCTAAAATTTCAGCTTTTAATATACCATTTCCAAAAGAAACTTTTACACCAGGCATTAGTTTTTTCCCTGGTCTTACCATTACTTCCCAAATATCTCCTTCTATTCTATTCAAAAGCAAAAATTCAACATTTGCTCCTGTTTCTTCCTTTACTCCATATAATCTTGCAGGAATTACTTTAGTGTTATTTCTTACTAAACAATCTCCTGGTTTAAAATAATCTAATATATCTTTAAATACTTTATGCTCTATTGTTTTATCTGATCTGTGTAAAACCATTAATCTTGCTTCATCTCTTTTTTCCAATGGTGTTTGTGCTATTAGCTCTTTTGGTAATTCATAATCAAAATCTGATAATTTCATTGATTTATAGTCCTTTCTATTTATATTTTTGATTTTATAGTATTTATTAATACTTTACTTTTTCCAATAAAATCAATTGGTTCATCAAAGTCCGATAATTTTACACTATTTTTAAAATCACTTTCGTGTACTGGTTTTAATGAATATAGCTCTTGATTTAATCCTATTTTTTTACCATTATAATCTATGTTTCCACTCATATAATCTTTATACCATTCATATAAGCTTTCTACACGTTTTTCTTTATATCCATATTTTTCATTTTCATGTAATACTGGACAATCATATCCATATTCATTTGAATTTCGCTCTAATGTGTGTAAAAATTCATGAACAAAAACTTCCTGTGGAAAAGTATTTAATTTTTCTTTATATTCATAATCATAACTTCTACTTGATTTTGGCATTCTAATATTTGAATAACCAATACCTCTGTATTCCATACTACCAAGCCCTATCCAATCATTTATTGGAATTCCAGATTTTTCATTTGACAATCTCGCACAAATAAATATGTGGTCATATTCATCTTTATCTAGATATTTATTTATTTTGGTTGATACATCAGTTGGATCAATATAATATCCATTTTCAGAGTCATATGTTAAACTGTCAATTGGTTCATCTATTTCTATTATTTTATATGTTACATTCATTTTATTTTCAGAAAATTCTGAACATGTGGTTTTAAATCTTTGCATACAATCATTTATTTGTTTTATATCTTTTTCTGACATTTGGTATTTATAATTTTTCCCATTTAAAGTTACATCTGTGTTTTTAAATATAAAACATACAACATTCCATGTGTTATTACAATTGCTTTGTCCTTCTTCTAATTGGAAATCTGAAAACCACGCAGTTCCTTTTACATTTCCTGAATCGCTATCAGACCCAAGCATAAAAGCAATTTCTAGCTCTTCTTTATTTTTAGAATTAACAAGCAAACTTACTTTTTGCCATTCATTGCTACCTGTAAGTGCCATAGTTTGCTCTTGTGAATTTAATATACTAATTTTTGCTCCACTGTTTTTTATTGATTTATCTAACATTTCAACATCTTCAGTTTTTATCATACAAGTTATTTTATATGGTGTATTCTTTTTTACTTTTATTTTTTTATAAAATGCTGAATTATTGTAATTCTTATTTTCAATTTTATAACTACTTGTATTAGAATATTTTACGTTATCATCTTTAACAAATGTAACTGTATCTTTTATTGTAGCAGCTTTAGAAAAACTTCCATATCCTAATTTACTATAAGCAATGTTAAATATACATATTAGTATGAGCATTACTATTAGTACACATAATAGATTTTTTATAAACTTTTTCATATATCCTCCAACAATCATTTGGCTTCTATTATACTAAATTTTCCAAAAAATTACAATAATATTATGTTATTTTAATTGATATTTTATGTTGATTAATTACAGTTTAGTAAAAAACAATAAAAACATATCTTTTTGGCTATGTAATAGCTATATACAGGATTTCTCTATTATATAAAAAATCTCTAGAAATTCTAGAGACTTTTTTATTTTGTGATTGATAATATTTTATATTTTACTATTCCTGCTGGAGCTTGAACATCTATTGTTTGATTCTTTTTTGCTCCTAGTAATGCTTTTCCCATTGGTGATTCATTTGATATTCTATTTTGTGCTAAATCAACTTCTGTTGATCCAACTATTGTATATGCAACTTCTTCATTAAATTCAATATCTAATAATTTTACAGTATTTCCTACTTGTACTGTTTTTGTATCAATTTCTGATTCATCTATGATTTTAGCATATCTAACTTTATTTTCTAGTTCAGCAATTAGAGCTTCATTTTCTGCTTGTGCATTTTTAGCTTCATCATACTCTGAATTTTCTGATAAATCTCCAAAACCTAAAGCTATTTTTATTCTTTCTGATATTTCAGCTCTTTTTTCTGTTTTTAGATATTCTAATTGTTTTTCTAAATTATCAAAACCTTCTTGAGTTAATATAACCTCTTTATTTTCTTCCATGTTTATCACAGTCCTTTCTTAAACTTATGTTTTCAATTAACTAATAAATCGATGCTATCTTAATCCTTTTTGACATTTTTGTCAAGGGCTATTGCTTTTAATTCATATTTATTAATTTTTCCATTTGCTCCTAAAAAGCCTTTAATTTGGCACTTATCTTCTATCAATTTGCATTGTAGCTCTTCATAATTTAAATTATATATGTAACTTTCATATAATATATTTTTATCAAATTTTGTATTATTATAGTTTTCAAAATTTACATCAATATTTTCTATTACCACTCCTTGAAAACTTGTTTTCATTTTAATTTTACTATCACTTAAATTAATTATTATTGCTGATCTGTTTATGTAAAATTCCTCAAAAAAATCACTGTTATAATCAAAGTTTATTATTATTTTTGCTCTTTTTAAACTTTTGTTTCTATTGCTTGAAATGCTATATATTATTTGGTCATTTTTATCAAATTTACTTTCTAATCTATTTAATTTTCTTATTCTATCTGTAACAATATTTATGCACCTAAAGTTACTTGCAAGTTCAGAAATAATTTTTAGCTCTTTATCATCTTTTATTGCTATATATACTTCACTTGATCTCATATCAATATTATTATACTCGTATATTATACTTAATATTGACATTAACATATTTTTCATTAGCTTTTTCCCATTTAATAGCTCTATTTTATTATCAGTTAAAGTTTTTTTATTTATATCTATTTCGTTTGAAATAACTAGTTTATTTATTTCATTAACTTTAATTAGCTGAACTATTTTTAATAATAATTTATCTGAAATTTTTTGTTTATTTATTAAAATTTTTATTTTATCTTTTTCAATCTCACAAATATTAATTTTATTAAAAATTTTATTTATTATATTGTGTATATATGATTCATTTTCATTTGAATTATACTCAATATATCCTATTTTATTATACATAAAAACACCTACATAAATATATGTAGATGTTTTTTATTTATTCCATTAGTTGCTTTTTTATTATTTGCCAAATTCCTTCATTTTCATATCCTTTTTGCCAATATGCTGCTCCTGCTAATTTATATTTTTTTATTAAAGCTAATTTTTGAGATATTGATTTTTCATTTTCTATCCACATCTTATATGTTACATTATTTTTTTCATACTCTATGTATTGTTGTTGTGAATCTTCAAGCCATTGCACTTCTACATCTGAAGGTATATATTTGGAAATATTTTTTATTGCTATAACAGTACTTGTTAATTTTGTTCCATCATCTTTCCATAATCTAGTATAAAATGGTATTCCAAGTATAATTTTATTTGCTTCTACTTCTTCTTGGTCTAAAAACTTTTTAATATTTCTTTCTACCCAATAATATGCAGCTGTACTTCCTGCTTTTTTTGATCCATTTCCATATTGATCATATGCCATAAATACAATATAATCAGCAACATCACCTATAACATTTCTATCAAAACATAATGACCATCTATCTGATCCATCAGGCTCTGTAACATCAACAGATAATTTTGCTCCTAATGCTTCTAATCGTGGTTTTAGCTCTATTACAAATCTTGATAATGAATCTTTATCAGATTTATTTATATTTTCAAAATCAATATTAATTCCATCTAATTTATATTCTTTAACATACTCAACAATTTGATTTATAAGCTCTTCACGTTTTTTATAATCATTTATTAATACTGAAAAAATATTTATTTTATCTTCACTATTGTTGTTATTTGCTACAATTGGCCAAACTTCATAATTATTAGATTTTGCCCAATTTATATAATTTACTCCTTCATCTCCTATGTTTTCTTTTAGTTGTCCATCTTCTAAATAAAAGAATGAAGGTGAAACTACATTTACTCCATCATATTTTGTTGAAGCTGTATTTTGTGGTGCTTTACCTACTTCTGAATAATAGTCCCAAACTAAACTAATTGTTTTACTTTCCTCTTTTATTTCTTCTCTTTCAACTGTTGTTTCAGTCAAATTGTCTGTTTTTATATATCCTAAATTTCCATTTGAAGTTCTTACTAGTGTCCACTTTCCACTATTATCTGATTTTAAAGATTTTACTTTATTAATTATTACTTGCAATATTTTTTTATTTCCTTGAGTATTTTGGCTTGAATCAGATTGTTTTTTTGGTACAATGTATACTTTATCATTTTCATTAAGTTGCTCTAGTTTTTTTGAAAAATTGCTACTTTCACTTTTTACATAAGCTTTTTGTTTTACTTTAGCTGATTCTAATTTTTTATCTAACGATTCTATTAATACAATATTATATTCTTTTATATATTTTACATCAATATTGTAAACATCTTCTATATCTGATATAGGTATATAATATTTATCATCTTTTTTTATTACTGATGAATTAATGTTTTTATCATTTATAGTAGCAGTGTTTTTTGTTAAATCAAACTTAGCAATTTTCCCATTCCCTGTTGCTATAATATAATCGTATTTTTTATCATAATATATGTATTTATCATAATAATTTTCAATATCTTCTTTAGATATATAGATTTTTCCATCATCTGTTATTATGACTTCACCTTTCATTTTTGCTGTAACATTTGAATAGTTTATTACTAAATTTGTCTTCCCTTCTGTTCCATCTTTTTTATAATTTGGTACAATATATAAGCATATACTTATTAATATTCCAAATATCATTACTAAAATTATATTTCTTATAGTTTTCATATGTTCTCCTTTATTCTTTTTATCTTTTATATAATATCATAAATATATTATTAAGTGAAGTACTATAAAATATTTTGTCATATTTTATCTATATATGTAAAAACAGCCATTATATTCTAATTGGCTGTTTTGCATATATATTTTTAGTTATTATATTTTCCTAGTAAATTATACATATTTTCTTTATATTTTTCTACTCCTGGTTGATCAAATGGATTTACTCCTAATATTTTTCCTGATACCGCACAAGCCTTTTCAAAAAAATAAATCAATTGACCTATACTATATTCATTTAAAGCTTTTATATCTAAAACAATATTTGGAACATCTCCTTCTACATGTGCCTTTATTGTTCCTTTCATTGCCATTTTACATACATATGAGACTGTTTTTCCTGCTATATAATTTAGTTCATCTAAATTTTCTTCATCATAACCTATAACTATATCTGATTCAACATTTTTAATATTTAGTACTGTTTCAAATAAGTTTCTTCTTCCCTCTTGTACATACTGTCCTAAAGAATGTAGATCTGTTGTATATGTTACTCCTGTTGGGAAAATTCCGCTATAATTTTTTCCTTCACTTTCACCATATAATTGTTTCCACCATTCTATAAAATATCCTAATTTTGGTTCATATGTTGCAAGTAGCTCTATATTTTTTTCTTTATCATACAAAATATTTCGTGCAATTGCATATTTATAACAATCATTAGTTTTTACATTATCATCATTATATTTTTTCATTGCAAATCTTGCACCATCCATTAATTTATCAATATCCAATCCTGCAACTGCTATTGGTAATAATCCTACTGCTGTTAAAACTGAATATCTTCCACCAATATTTTCTGGAATTGATAATTTTACGTATTTTTCCTGCATTGCAATTTTGTATAATGCTCCTTTTCTTTTTGTTGTTGTGACATATATTCTTTTTCGTGCTTCATCAACTCCATATTTATTTTCTAAAAGACTTCTAAATATTCTAAAGGCAATTGCTGGCTCTGTTGTTTTTCCTGATTTTGAAATTACATTTATTGATATGTCTTTATCAGAAACATAATCTATTACTTCATTTATATAACTTGAACTTAAGTTGTTTCCAACATATATAATTTCTACTTTTCCTTCTTTTTTTATACTATTTGTTAAAGATTCAATTACAGCTCTTGCTCCTAAGTATGAGCCACCTATTCCTATTACTATAAGTATATTTGAATCATTGTTTATTTTTTTAGCTATTTTTTTGATTTTTTGATATTCTTTTTGATCATATAATTCTGGCCAATTAAGCCAACCTACAAAATCTTTATCTTTTTCTGCACACTCATTTAGCTCTTTATGTATTTTTTTTATTTTGTCAGAATAACTCATTATCTCCCTATCTGTTATTCCTGAGCAATCAAGGTTTAATTTTATATTATTCTCCATGATAAAATTCCCTCCTTCTTTTGTATATGTATATAATATTATATTGTTACTTTATTTTCAAGATAATCTTTAAATAATATACATCCATTTATAAACTAACTTTAATATATTTTTAATTATATTCTACTGCTAATTTTGCCAATTTCATCGCATCTTCTAGCTGTTCTGCTACACATATAAAACCAGCATTATGACAAAATGTTGCGGTTTTAACTCCAGTTACATGCTGTAATTCTTCATTTCTTAATCCACACCACTTGTCTGGAAATTTTTTTCTATTTTTAAAGCTTCCTTGCTCTTTTGGAATTGCTCTTATTGTGTATCCACTTCTATTTGATTTAAATACAGCATACAAAATTTGCTCTGCTTTTGGATTTTTAGATTCAAGTACAAAGTCTTGATATGGCATAAACCTACTTAAAAGCATAATTCCATCTTTTGATTTATCAATAGCATCTTCTACAAATTTTTTAGCTGAGCATTTAGCTATTGTAGATTGTATTTTATTATTAAAAATTATTTTTGCCATTTCAAGAGCTTCTTTGAATTTTACATCTGGATCTATATCATCGTTCCAATTTGGATTAAATCCTTCAATTACATCAGACAATGTTACTAATTTTATATCTATTTTTTCAAACTCTATTTGACCATTATCTCCTGCATCAATAAATTGTACAAAATTCTTATCAAACATTTCAAAACATTCATCTATATTTTCCACATTTAATTTTTTTAAATATTGTTTTCCATATTCTTGCCATAACAAACCAAATGCAGCAAATTTTATTTTATTTTTTCTTTCTCCATTTCCACCTAATTGATGATGATCAAATTTTCCACCACCTATATCATAAACTATTTTATCCTTTACATCTGCCTCATCTACTTCCGGTAATCTTATTAAATTTATATTTTCATATATATGCTCTAATAAAATTGTTCCAAAAACTTCATCAGCATGAAACTTCCCTGCATGTGTTACAAAATTTGCTAATTCTAAACTTTTTACCAATTTAATCATATTAATTTTACTCCTTTTCTCCTTATTCATTCGAAAAATAATTAAAATCAACTTTCATTATTTTACAAAAATACTTTATGAATTTTTTATCATATTTGCATATTTTTTTCAATCCTAATTTAAAGCAATTGACTTATTTTTACTACTATCTTATAATCAAAACAAAAAAGGAGGCGGTTATTTTGTATACTAATCATAATACAAAAAATAAGAAAATGAATAAGAAAAAAATTTTAGTTGCAATAGCAATAATATTTATTATTTTTTTATTATTCAAATCTTTCAAGTCACCAAAAATTTCATTAAATGGTGATTCTGAAATTACATTAAATTTAAACTCAAATTTTACCGATTCAGGTGCTACTGCTAAATACGGCTCAAAAGATATATCAAATAATATTACAGTCGATAATAATGGATTTGATATTGGAAAAATCGGTTCATATGAATTTAAATATACAATAAAATATAAAAAGAAAACATCAACAGTAACCAGAATAGTTAATGTTATTGATTCAGAAAAGCCAACTATTACATTAAACGATAGTGCTGAAATTAATATAGCCCAAGGCACTAAATATCAAGATTTAGGAGCTACTGCTGTTGATAATTATGATGGAGATTTAACAACAAAAATATCTATTGAAAATAATATTGATACATCAAAACTTGGCAAATATACAGTTAACTACACTGTAAAAGATTCATCTGGAAATGAATCAGAAGTTACCCGTACTGTTAATGTCGTTGATAAAAATTCAAAAAATCTTTCAAATAAAAAAGCTAAAGGTCTTCCTGTTTTAATGTATCACTTCTTTTATGATAAAGAATCTGGTCAAACAGGTAAAGATGCCAATTATATGGAAATTCATGATTTTGAAGATCAACTAAAATATTTAACAGAAAATAACTATTATTTTCCTACATGGGATGAAGTAAAAAATTATATTGATGGCACTTCATGCTTACCTGAACATAGCATTGTCATTACTGTTGATGATGGAGATAAAACATTTTTTGATTTAGCTGTCCCTGTTATAGAGCGCTATAATGTAAAAGTTACATCCTTTGTGGTTACATCATGGATTGGTGATAATAGTTATTTAAAACAATTTTCTAATAAAATTAATTTTCAATCACATTCTCATGATATGCACAGAGCTGGTAGTGATGGCAAAGGTAGATTTTTATCATTATCTCATGATGAGGCATTAAAAGATGTACAAACTTCGCAATCATTTATTGGAAATGCTACCATATTTTGCTATCCATTTGGACATTATAATGATGATTGTATGAAAACTTTAAAAGAAGCAGGCTATATAATGGCATATACTACTAAATATGGGCGAATACGACCTGGAGATAATCCTTATGAACTTAGTCGTATTCGTATGTCAAAAGGAGATAGTTTGAATTCTTTTAGTAAAAAAATTAATTAAAATTTATAACATTCATTAATTAATCTACATCAAATTTTTTATGTAAATTTTGCTAAAAGTATTTACATACTGCTTTTAATATGCTAAAATATATTTTATCAATAATACGTATCAACTCGCTGTGCAACACACTAGGAGGTGTTCTTATGAAAAACAGTTACGAAGCTATAATTAGCGGTCAACCTGTAACATTAGAGGATTTATTAAATTTTTTTAATAAATCCAACAAAGATTTGTTTGACGACAAAACAATAAATGGTTTTGTTGTTTATAGCCACAACGTCTATGATTTAGATGAGTCTGGTGGCGAAGAAATTTATGGTTTTTTGTCAAACTTCTTTGAAAAGCAACCAAAAGAAATTGCTCAAAGCTTTTTCGGAACAAACTTATTAGTTCTATGTTTTAGACCAAAAATCGATGAATTAAAATACTTCGATTTAGTTAGAGAAGCGCTAACTTATTTTGATTATGAAACATCAAAGGTTTATGTAGGTTATGCCACAATCAATGAAAACTCCCAAGAGATGTCGTATCATAATTTTCCGTAAAAAAAATCCCCAATAATATATTGGGGATTTTAAATTTTTAAAAATATTTTTTCTGGCCTCGCACCTCATAAAACCTAATACCATCTGCATTGATGATAAATTTACCTGTGAAATCCAATTTCACTGAATTTCTCAATGCTACAATTGAATTTTCAGGAATCCAATAATAATATTGGATGGTTGTTGTTATATCTTTTTTGCAATTTTCCATAAAAAATTCTCCTTTCTGGAAAACATTAAAGTGGCCTTTGGCATATTATGTAAAACATTATACCTTTTTTAATGAAAATTGTCAACATATTTACGTAGATTTATAAAAAACAAAAATTCCCTTTTAGAATTATCAATATAATTCCAAAAGGGATTTTTTTATTTTGCAAAGTCTATTACTCTAGTTTCTCTAATAAGATTTACTTTTATTTGTCCTGGATATTCCATTTCATCTTCAATCTTTTTAGCAATTGCTCTAGACATAACAACCATTTCATCATCTGATATTTTTTCTGGTTTTACTAATACTCTTATTTCTCTACCAGCTTGTATAGCAAACGATTTTTCTACTCCTTCAAAAGAATCAGCAATTCCTTCTAGATTTTGTAATCGTTTAATATAATTTTCTAAAGTTTCTCTTCTAGCACCAGGTCTTGATGCAGATATAGCATCTGCTGCCTGTATTAAAACTGCTTCTATACTTTGTGGTTCAACATCTTCGTGATGTGCTTCAACTGCGTTAATTACTATTGGATTTTCTTTATATTTTTTTAGAATTTCAACACCTATTTCAACATGTGTTCCTTCCATATCATGATCTAAAGCTTTTCCAATATCATGTAATAATCCTGCTCTTCTTGCTATTTTAGTGTCAAGTCCTAATTCATCTGCCATTATTCTAGCTAAATTAGATACTTCAATTGAGTGATTTAAAACATTTTGACCATAACTTGTTCTATATTTTAATTTACCTATTAATTTGATTAAATCGGGATGGAGACCAATTACTCCAGTTTCTAGTACTGCTCTTTCTCCTTCTTCTTTTATAATAGCAGATACTTCTTCTTTAGCTTTTTCAACCATTTCCTCGATTTTTGCAGGATGGATTCTGCCATCTTCGATTAATTTTTCTAAAGCTATTTTTGCTACTTCTCTTCTTAATGGATCAAATCCTGAAATAACAACTGCTTCTGGAGTGTCATCAATTATTAGATCAATTCCAGTTAGTGTTTCTAATGTTTTAATATTTCTTCCTTCTCTACCTATTATTCTACCTTTCATTTCATCACTAGGTAATGAAACAATTGATACTGTAGTTTCAGAAGTATGATCAGCAGCACATTTTTGTATTGCATAACCAATAATTTCTCTTGCATTTTTCTTTGCTTTTTCCTTGGTTTCTTCATCTAGTCTTCTTATTATTTCTGCTTTTTCACTTACAATTGATTTTTCAACTTCAGCTAATAAATAATTTTTTGCATCTTCTGTAGATAATTTTGCTATACGTTGTAACTCCTCTGTTTGTTTTTCAATAATTTTTTCAATTTCTTGTTTTCTTGCCTCAACATCATTATCTTTTTTCTGCAAATTCATTTCTTTTTGCTCTAGTTGCTCTAACTTATTTTCTAAGTTTTCTTCTTTTTGCAATATTCTGCGCTCTTGTAATTGAACTTCGCTTCTTCTTTCTTTAATCTCATCATCTAATTCTTTTCTTGAATTCATAATTTCTTCTTTTGCTTTAAAAATTTCTTCTTTTTTCTTATTTTCAGCTTCTTTAGCAGCAGAGTCTATTATTCTTTTTGCTTCTTCTTCAGCTGTTCTTATTTTAGATTCAGCAATTTTTTTTCTCATTGTATAACCTACGAATGAAAAAATAATTGCAGAGATTAGAAAGATAGCTATATCGATTATTATATTTTGCACAATCTAACACCTCTTCCTATTTAATTTTCAATGTACAGTTTAAATATATATATAACATTTTATATTTTAAATATATTTCTACTAACAACCATATTTTATATTTATTATTGTAAACTGTCAAGTAATTTTTATAGAACATATAAATAAATAGAAAAAAATTGTAATATAGTTCCTCCTAGCACAAAGAAATGCCATACAGAATGCATATACTTTACTTTTTTACCTATACCATATAATATTGCACCTATTGTATATATAATTCCTCCTATTACTAATAAAATTACACCTTCTAAATCTAAATTATTATATATTTGTTTTATTGCTCCAATAATTGCCCAGCCCATTATTAAGTAACATATCATTGATATTTTTTTATATTTTTCTAAATTTACTGCATTTAATACAATTCCTAATATCGCTGCTGCTAATACAATTCCAAATAAAGTCCAACCTAGTGCACCATTTAATGTAACTAATGTGTATGGAATATATGTTCCAAATATTAGTAAAAAAATACTACAATGATCAAATATTCTAAAAACTTTTTTTACTTTGCTATTTTGTTTAAAACTATGATATAAAGTAGACATTACATATAGTATAATCATAAAACTTCCATATAATGATGAACTTACAACTCCAATTGCATTTCCTGTTTGAGCAGATTTTACAATACATAACACCATTCCTGCTATTGCAAGTAAAGCTCCTATTCCATGTGATATTGCACTTATTAGCTCTTCTGATAATGTATATTTTGGTTTAATTACTAAATTACCTTCCATACTATTTATTATATCCTCCTTTGTTAAACTTGAATTATGATAGCACCTTTTTGAGATTATTTAAAGTTCTTTTTGTGTTTTTTTTATGACTTTATCGTAACTAAAGATTTTTTACTAAATTTTTTCAAAAAAATAAAAAAATATATTGACAATTGAGAAAATCTATATTAAAATGAAAAT
This sequence comes from uncultured Clostridia bacterium, assembly GCA_934167365.1. Lineage (GTDB taxonomy): Bacteria > Bacillota > Clostridia > TANB77 > CAG-508 > CAG-492. The sequence continues at coordinate 29,831 of CAKPKU010000003.1, read as the reverse complement.
CGTTCTAGGGAGAACTTACATATGCAGGTGTAGTTCAATGGTAGAATTCCAGCCTTCCAAGCTGGCTATGCGGGTTCGATTCCCGCTACCTGCTCCAATAAAAAATCTGCACAATTTCTTAATAGCAGATGTGAAAACAATCAGAATTAAACTGATTGTTTTTTTGTTATATTCCATCTATGCAATAAAAAACTCTATTGCATCAATAGCTAAACACCATTCAAATAACTAATTATAGCAAATATTTATTTTTTTTTTATTTATTGTGATTCCATTTTATCGCAAAAAATAAAGCTAGATAATGATTATTTTCTAATCTTATCTAGCCTTTGGCAAATTAAAATTTAGCAATCTTTCTTAAAAACCAACCTAGTGCTTTAAAATTATAAGCAATATTTCCTCTAAATCTTTTTTTAATTTTATCACTACTTCAATACTTCATCCAACACCTTTGAAAGATATTTAGCACTAACTTCACATTCTTCCAAAGTATTACCTGTGGCTCCCACTTCTATTATAGTTGCAGCCTTTGAAAGATGCTGATTATATCTAGCATTTCTTAACAAAATTGGTTTAAATAACCCTGGGTACATTTCATTTGCTTTTTGTTGTACCTTTATTGCAAATTCTAGATTTTGTTTCCAATTTTCGTGTGTTAATCCGCTTCCATTTGTTCCAATAACAAACATAACTTGTGCAGCATATTCATCACCAATTTTTACTTTTGGTGCATAACTTTCATCTCCAATAGCATCTCTATGTAAATCAATAACAACATCAGTACCTGGATTTTGTTGTAATAAATTACTCACTGTTTTTAAAGATCTACCATAAGATCCAGAATAAGATGGATAATCATGATATGTCTTATCATGTATAACATTATATCCTGCTGAATTTAAATATTTTTGTAATTCATCTGCAACTCGTGATACACTATAATTTAAATCGGTTGTCCTATAATTTCCACTAGATTCATATGAATTTGCTGCTGTTTTTGTATAACTTTCACATGTATGTGTATGGAATATTAAAATATTCTTATTATTTACGGTTATATCTCCTGATAATCCAATTGTAGTTAAATCATAATCAGTCTCATTTTTTATTTGAACTCCATTTATTTTAATATTATATGTATTTTTATATCCAGTTTCTATAACTTGAGTTTGCACATTTGTACTAACTTCTTGTACATCTTCAGATTTTTCTGCCTCAACATCTTCTTGAGTATGTGTTTGTTCATCTCCATCTTGCGCAATAACAGGATCTTGTAATTCCAACCCGCTATTACCTCTTGATGTGACTGATTGTGACATTCTAAGCTCTCCTCCTATTATATTTGTAGGATTTATTTCTAAACCAGCTAAAGAATTACTACTTTCCATTGCAGTAATTTCTTCAGTTATATATGATATACATTTTTCCGCACTAAGCTCTTTATTACCAAAATATCTTTTTGAAATTTCATACATTTTTAACAAAAAAATTACACATATTATTACTATTATAAACTTTATAAAGTATTTCCAAATATCTTTAGTTGATACTACCGATACTTTAATCATGCTCTTCTCCTTCGTAATTAGTAGTTTTTATATTTAGCAAAGTTTTTCTATATAATCCTATTATACAAAAACCCTCTTAAAATTATATGCTTATAGTTGCATATTTATGAATTTACTTATATAATATATTCTATTGTAAGGGAGGTGATTTCTTTGGAAAATAAACTAATGTCAAAAACATTCTTTTGGATGTTCCTAGGACTTCTTGGAACCGGCTTAGTTGCATTTTACACCTATTCATCAGGTCTTTACTTATCAATATTTACATCGAGCTCTTCTTTAGCAATAATTGCTATAATAGAAGTAGTTATAGTTTTATTGTTCTCATTTCTTTTTAAAAAGCTTCCTCCAATAGTGGTTGGAATTCTTTACTTCATTTATGCTTTTATAAATGGTTTTACATTTTCAAGCATATTTGCTGTGTTTGAAATGAGTTCAATTGTTTATGCCTTTTTTGCAACATCTATTTTATATGCAGTACTTGCATTTTGTGGGTATAAAACGAATTTAGATGTTTCAAAATGGAGTAATATTTTATTTATAGCATTATTGATTTCTTTAGTAGTATCTATTGTAAATCTATTTTTAGGGAACTCTATGCTAGATATAATATTGAATTGGGTAGTTATATTCATTTTTGCTGGTTACACAATTTATGACATGAATATGTTAAGACAACTTGAAAATGACACATCTCTACCTCAAGAAAAAATTTATATATACTGTGCTATGCAGTTATATTTAGATTTTATAAATCTATTTATTAGGATTTTATCAATATTTGGTAAAAGAAACGACTAAAAAATAACGTGAATACAATATATGTATTCACGCTATTTTAATTATATCTTATTATTCTATATCTTATTTTTAACAATATTTTAGCCACTGAATCACTTAATGGATAGCATCTATGTAATGCATATATATCTAGTGTTTTACTTTCATTTACTTTATTATCTGTTAAATTCTGCAAATATCCATCTTCCTTTAAAATTTGTAGCTCTTCTTCGGTATTTAAACCATATGGATATGTAAATATTTTAGGTGTAGTTACTCCTAACTTTTCCTCAATAATTCTATATGATTCATCCACATTCTGCTTTGCTTCTTCTTTTGTTAATTTTGTAAATTCTGGATGGTTTGTACTATGTGAGGCAATTGTTATAAAACCACTATTTTTCATTTCTTCAGCTTGCTTCCATGTTATTACTCCTTGACTTTCCATATTATCTGTTATTATGAACATTGTCATAGGTATATTATATTTTTGTGCTATTGGATATGCATTTTCATACACTCCTTCATATCCATCATCAAAAGTTATTATACATGATTTTTTATATAACTTTTTTTGACCATTTTTATACTGCTCTAAATCATCATATGTTATAAAATGATAACCTGTTTTTTGTAGACCAGATATTTGTTTTTCAAAAGTATCTTTTGTTGTTTGCATATAATCAAACTTTATTTCTGATTCATCTGATACTATATCATGATATACAAATATCGGAATAGCTAAATTTTTTTCACTTATATAATATTGGTTATTTACTGTTACCCTATCATATACAATAAAACTTATAATGCTAACTATAATTATAGTCAATAAGCTTAGTAAAATCTTTTTTATATTTCTTTTCATTTTTTTCCTCCATCTACTGAACACAATTTTCATCTTTAATATAATACTTAGTTCCTAACATTTTATCTGGTAAATATTGTTGCTCTACATAATGACCCGGATAATCATGAGGATATTTATAACCTTCATGATAACCTAATTGTTTCATTCCTTCTGCTGGTGCATTTCTTATATGCATTGGAATTTCGCCTGTGTCTTTATTTTTTACATCTTCTAATGCTTGATTTATTGCATTATATGAAGCATTTGATTTTGGAGATGTTGCTATATATGTTGCCGCTTCAGCTAAAATAATTCTTGCTTCTGGCATACCTACCATATGAACAGCTTGCATTGCCGAATTTGCTATCACTAAAGCATTTGGATTTGCCATTCCTACATCTTCGGCAGCAGAAATTACAATTCTTCTAGCTAAAAACATAGGATCTTCTCCTCCATTTATTGCTCTTGCTAAATAGAAAATTGTTGCATCTGCATCACTGCCTCTCATAGATTTTATAAAAGCACTTATATTATCATAATGACTATCTCCATTTTTATCAAAAATTGCCTTCCTATTTTGAACACTATTTTTGGCTATTTCATTTGTTATATGAATATATCCATCAGATCCTATATTTGTTGTTAATACAGCAACCTCAAGACCATTTAAAGCTGTTCTAACATCACCATTAGCTGTATCTGCGATTTTCATTAAGGTTTCATCATCTATCTTTATATCATAACTTTTTAAGCCTTCTGGAGATTCTAATGACTTTTTTAGTACTTCATATATATCTTCTTTTGTTAATGGATTAAGCTTAAATATCATTGAACGTGAAATTAAAGCTTTATTTACTTCAAAATATGGATTTTCTGTTGTTGCTCCTATTAATATTACAGTTCCATTTTCTACATATGGAAGAAGTGCATCTTGTTGCAATTTATTAAATCTGTGTATCTCATCAATAAATAATATACATTTTCCAGATGGATTTAGCATAATATTTTGTGCTTCTTCTATGGCACTTTTTATATCTCCTACTCCTGATGATACAGCATTTATTTTTTTAAATTTATATTTTGTTGTATTACTTATTACTTTTGCAAGCGATGTTTTTCCGCATCCTGGTGGTCCCCATAATATTATGCTTGATAATCTATCTGCTTTAATTGTTCTATATAGTATTTTATCTTCTCCTAAAATATGTTTTTGACCCACGTAATCTTCTAATGTTTTTGGCTTCATTCTATATGCTAATGGCTCATTATAATTCATGAATGCTCCTCCTTTAGAATAGTTAATATTTATTAGCAATTATACTACATCTTTTTATTTTTTCAAGAATATTTTTACCTATAACTTGTCTTTTAAAATAAAGTATTTATCTTCATGTGTGTTACACAAAATTTTACAGCATTTTCTATTATACAAAAAAAAGAGCCTATGCTCTTTTTCATACTATGCTCTTGGATGTGTTTTTTTGTATATGTTTTTTATTCCTTCATCTTGGAATTGCATATATACTTGTGTTGATGATATATCTGAATGTCCTAACATTGTTTGTATTGACTTTAAATCTGCCCCATTTTGTAATAAATGTGTTGCAAATGAATGTCTTAATACACCTGGTGTTATATCTTTATCTATGTGAGCTTGTTCTTTGTAATATTTTACTATTTTCCAAAAACCTTGTCTTGTTAATCTTTTTCCATTTATATTTACAAATAATGATTCTACATCATCACTTTTAATTAAATATGGTCTTGATTCTTCTACATAACTTTTTAGTGCTTGTAATGACATTGCTCCTAGTGGTATTGTTCTTTGCTTAGGTCCTGTCTTGCATATTACATATCCTTCTTTTATATTTACATCTTTTATATTTAATGAGATTATTTCAGTAACTCTCATTCCTGTTGCATATGCAAACTCTAGCATTGCTTTATCTCTTATTCCTTTTAAATCTTCATTTGTTGGCTGTTCTAATAATAGCTCTACTTCTTTTGTTGACAATACATTTGGTATTCTCTTCTCGATTTTAGGAGACTGAACATTTGCTGTTGGATCCTCATTTAAGTCTTTTACTCTTACTGAATATTGATAAAAAGATCTAATTGATGCTAAATTTCTTGATACTGTTGACGTTTTCTTTCCATTATCTTGTAAATACTCTAAATAATTTTTTATTGTTGTTTCATCTGCTTTTAAATAATCTATCTTATTTTTATTTATATAATCTTCATATTGACTTATATCTCTTTTATATGATTGTAATGTGTTATCTGTTAATTTCTTATCTTTTTGAAGAAATTCTAAAAAATTCTTAATTTGCTTTTCCATTTTAGCTCTCCTTACCCTTTATTTTTTTACAATTTACATAAACTATGTATGTTATATCAAATTAGCACTTAATTGTAAATACCTTTTAGCTAATTTTTTAAATTAAATTAATTATTATGTTGCTCGTTAAATTTGTCGACAAAAAAATCTCTATAAATGATGATATTACTAGCCCTGCGGCCATTATTAACGAAAATATTGTATGCCTGTATATTTCAAATTTCAGGTCATTTTTATTATGTTCCTTCATTATTACTTTGTGCATTTTTACTGAACTAACTGCTAAAGCTAATATACATGGTATTGCTATTATATTTTGCAATAACATGGATGACAATGCCACAGTAATTCCTTTTGATTTATCTAAAGCTGCTATTATTGCCGAAATTGAATATCCTATGCACATTCCTTTATAACCTAAACTCCCATATACTAAAGGTATTCCTATTAGTGTTGAACCTGAAATCCATATTATTAATGCTACTTTTAAATTTGATGTAATTGATTTCATTAATAATTTATTTGTATCAACTTCATATTCTCGATTTTTTATTGTATTTACAAATTCATTAATATATCCAGAAATATTTTTCTTACTTTCTTCATTAGAGCTATTTAATATCATAACTCCAATTATTACACCTAATATAAAAACTAATGTTGATATTGCGTACTCTTTTATATTTTGATTTATATGATTCTCAATTGTTGCCAAAAATTTACTTTTTCTAAATCTTCTTTTGTTTCTCATTGCTCCTCCAAAATTAAAATCTTATACATAATTTTTATTCATTTTATTTTGAAATAGAACAATAAATAGCCTGTGTTTAAATGTTTGTACACAAAATGATTTAATATTAGCAAACTTCCTTTTTATCTTGCGGAACAGTTACTTTTCCGTATACTCCTCCACCTCCAGATTGTATATTTATATTTCCAGATCTAGCATTCACTATTACATTTGCCATTTTTTCGCCTACAATACCTTCTATATCATCTTTTGATAATTTGTGTAATATATTCATTTCAGTTTCAAAATTTGATAATAGTTTTTCTATTGTTTTTCCACCAACCCCTGGAATAAATGTTAATGGTATTTGATATATATATGGTGGTCTAAAGCTTGGACTTTTAGTCTCTTTTTTATCTTTTATATATTCTATTCTATCAAAAACGCCCATTGTTATATTTGTTCCATTACATTTATCACATTTAAAAATTGGTGCTTTTCCTTCTATTGGTCTTTCACAATCTTCACAATATGTTCTGTGATATTTTCCAAGTTTTGGGTCTAATCCATAATTTGCTACAATTTTTCTGCCATCTTCATTTTTGATTGCCTTTAATAGCTCTTTAAAGCTTATATCTTCCACTAATATTTTATTATATTCTCTTGCAATTTTTGGCAATGAATGAGCATCTGAATTAGTTATAAAAGTTTTATTTTCCAATTCAGATATCATATCAGCTAAATATGTATCAGAGCTCAAACCAAGCTCTATTGCTGGAATTCGATCATATTTTTCTTTAAATATTTTTCCTAATCTATCTGTACAATTTCCATAAAAGCTCTTATGTGGTGTAAATGCATGTGCTGGTATAAGCACACCATTGTATTTTTCTACAATATCAATTAGTTCATATGCAGATATATTTGCTCTTTGCGAACTTAATGTAATATTTTTTATATGTGTACTCATTTCTTTTGAAAAAGCTTTTATATCTGATAATTTTGGGAAATAACATAAATTATGAGCACTACCTGTTTTTCCCTTTTCATTTTTCTCTGAAGTTTCTATCTCGCTACCTAAAATAATACATACTTTATTTTTATATATTATTCCTCCATCTTCAATTTCATATGCTTCTCCTGTTTTTAGGAAGTTTTCTATATCTTCAATAACATATGGAGATGCACAATCTATTATTCCAACTACATTTATCCCTTTTCTATCAGCACATTCTTTTGCTATGTTAGCAAAATTAAGAGATCTTGCAGCTGTTATTTTTATTGGTTTTCCGTTTTCACTTCTACCTATATGTACATGTAAATCTGCAAAAATTTCGTTCATATTATTTGTCCTTTCTTTTTGTTATTTAACTGTTAAATAATTACCATATTATTCGTATAATCTAAATTCGCTATTGGATTACTTTTACATGCTATTGTGTATACATCTGTTGAAAAAATATCTATATCTAGCATTCTTGAATATACTTTACTATTATTGCTAGTTTTGAATTTTTTTACTGATGTTATTACCGTTGCTTTTGGGTTTTGTTTATTTATTCTTGAAATTAAATCCCTTCCTTTTTCATTAAATCCTAATACTCGTATATATGGATTTACTTTTCTACTTGCTATAACATCTTTTTTAGTTATTCCTAATAGTGCATAAATTAATATTCTTTGCAATCTTGTTTGTGTATATCGTTTGGATTTTATCACATCTAAAATATGATTTATATCATTAGACATACTTACTGCATTTTTTATACTATGTTCTAATCCTTCTGTTACATCTGGTAAATCTTCTATTTCTTTTACTGTCATTTTTCTTAACGTATATATTAGCTCTTTTTCGTAACTAGATAAATCCAATACTATATTTTCAAGCTCACTTTCTTTTCTTAATACTTCATATGTAACATCTGGAACTACTTTTCGTATGTCTCCAAATTGTTTATTTTTTAGCATTGATCTTATAGCTGTTGCACTTGCAAAATCATCTACTATTTTATCATCATTATAATAAACTTTTTCTCTTTTTACTGGTATTGGTTGTATTGTAGATTTTATTTTCTTAAGTGATTTTAAATACTCTATTGCAAGAATATTATTAGGCGAATGTAATATATCAACATATCTTTTATTATCATTTAAATACAACATTAAAGCATTTTCTCTAGCTTTGGGAAATGATAATCCTTTTTTTAGCTCTTTATTTAATAGATCTTTATATACTTTTGGTTCATCTGACAATATTGTTGCAATATTATTTAATGCCCCATAATCACTTGTTTCTGCTCCAAAAGAAATTCCATCTACTATTCCTAGGCTTTCTAATAATTTTATTGCTCCTTGTGCAAAATTTTCTGCACTTGATACACTATATATAGTTGGCAATTCTATTACTAAATCTATACCGTTTTGTAAAGCTAATTCTGCTTTTTTCCATTTATTTATTATTGAAGTTGTACCTCTTTGAACAAAATTTCCACTCATAACACATATTGTATACTGTGCCCCTGCTTCCTCTTTTGCCTTTTGAAGATGATACATATGCCCATTATGAAAGGGATTGTATTCGGCAATAATACCTAAAGTTCTAATTTCTTTCATTTTGCACATCCTCCTTTATATTTTTTGCTATTGATTTTTTTTCGTTTATACATCATCTTTATATTCTACATACATTTTATATCTAATCAAATAGCTTTAATTTACATCTTTTAGCTTCACACATCACATAAAAATACTACACAGATTTTAGTTACTAAAAATGTCAGATAAATATTTTTTATAATTGGAAAAATATTTACATATAAAAAAGTTAATTTAATTATGTAATTTACATTTTCCTATTGTATAAAAAAATTTACCAAACAATTAGTTTACATTTTTCTGGGTAGTAATAAATTATATATTTTTATAAATGTATTGTTGTATTCAAAATTTACTGTTATAATATCATAAAATTTACAATATAACAATAGTAAAGTTTGAAAGGATTGAAAAAAATGGATGAAATAACAATTTATACTGATGGTGCATGCTCAGGTAATCCTGGTCCTGGTGGATGGGGTGCTGTTCTTATTTACAAAAATGTAAAAAAAGAAATTTCTGGTGGATGTAAAAATACTACAAATAATATTATGGAAATTACCGCTGTTTTAGAGGCTTTAAAACTTTTAAAACATCCATGTATAGTTAATGTATATAGTGATAGTGCTTATGTTGTTAATTGTTTCAATCAAGGTTGGATTTATAATTGGATGAAAAAGGGTTGGAAAACTTCTGGAAACGAACCAGTAAAAAATAAAGAGCTTTGGCAAGAGCTTTATAATCTAACAAAAATACATAAAGTTACATTTAATAAAGTAAAAGGCCATAGTGATAATGAACTTAATAATAGATGTGATGAATTGGCTAGAAATGCTATTAATAATTTATAGAAAATATAAAAAGCTTAATACTAAACTTATTTTAATATTAAGCTTTTTATTATACTTTTATCTTCTACTTCCTTTTGCATCTAATGTATCTAATGTATCTAGTGCTTTTCCTGTTCCTAAAGCCACACAAGATATTGCATCTTGTGCTATCATTACATTTATTCCAGTTTTTTCTTGTAATAATTTATCTAGACCATCTACTAAACATCCTCCACCTGTCATATATATTCCTTTATCACTTATATCTGCTGCTAGCTCTGGTGGTGTTCTTTCTAATACAGAATGAACTGCATCTACAATCATTAATGCTGGCTCTATCAATGCTTCAAGCATTTCACTTGAATATACTGTTACTGTTTTTGGTAAACCATCTATTAAGTCTCTTCCTCTTATATCCATTTCTGTATCTTGCATTTTTGGATATACACAACCTATATTTATTTTTAGGTCTTCAGCTGTTCTTTCACCTATCATTATATTATGTTTTTTCTTTATATATTTAACTATATATTCATCAAATTTATCTCCAGCTATTTTTAATGATGTACTTACTACTGATCCACCTAATGATATTACAGCTATATCTGTAGTTCCTCCTCCTATATCTACTACCATATTTCCGCATGGCTTTGATATATCTATTCCTGCACCTATTGCTGCCGCAATTGGCTCTTCTATTAAATAGACTTTTCTTGCACCTGCTTGTGTTGCAGCATCAATTACAGCTTTTTTTTCAACTTCTGTAACTTGTGATGGTATACAAATCATTATTCTTGGTGCAAAAATAAATCTTCCACATACTCTGCTTATAAAATATTTTAGCATTCTTTCTGTTACTGTATAATTTGATATTACTCCTTCTCTTAGCGGTCTTGTAGCTACAATATTTCCTGGTGTTCTTCCTAACATTCTTCTTGCTTCTCTTCCTACTGCTAATACATCATTTGTATTACTATCTACTGCAACCACTGATGGCTCCCTTAGTACTATTCCTTTTCCTTTTACATATGCAATTACTGTGGCTGTTCCTAAATCAATTCCAATATCTTGCCCCCAACCAAACATTTTTCCATCTTTCCTTTCAGGTATAATATTACGCTTTTATTTCAATTTTGTTACGATTATATTACACATTGGTAAAAATAGCAAACATTTTCGAAGATTATTTTGATTTTACAAAAAAAATGTATCTTTACGATACATTTAATTATTAAATCCTGGCTTTAATTGATTTGTAATTTCTTCAACTTCCTTATTTTCATTAAGTTGAATCAATGGCTTATTTTTTTCTTCATCTTCTTTTGCTTTTTCTTCAGGTGTTATTAATGTTATTTTAAAACTTTTTACATTATCACATGTAAAATTTATTTTAAAGTCCTTTATATCCTTAGGATTTAATTCATCAATTTTTACATATTCTTTTCCTAAGCTTATATTATTATCTGAGAATAATTCTACTTTCATATATTTATCTGTTATGTTTTCTTCTGTGTTATTATATATTTTTCCTTCTATATGCCCATCATCTTTTGAGGCTTTTGCACTCATTATTGTAACTGATGCTTTGTCTACATTTATTTCATATGAACTTATTTTATAGTATGATGTTTTTATATATGCATCTATTAATAAACTACTTACTATATAAAAACCTATAAATATAAGGAAATATATAAAAAAAGTTTTCATTCTACTCATATAAATTCTCCTTTTATAACTTTCTGAATACTCCAGCTACTTTACCTAAAATTTCACAGTTTTTTACTATTATTGGATCCATTGTGCTATTTTCTGGTTGTAATCGTATGTGATCTGATTCTTTATAAAATGTTTTTACTGTTGCTTCATCTTCAATTAATGCAACTACTATTTCACCATTTCTTGCTACATTTTGTTTTTTTACCAATATATAATCTCCATCTAATATACCTGCTTCTATCATGCTTTCACCACTTACTGTTAGCATGAAACATTCTGAATTTCCTACAAAGTCTAAAGGTATTGGGAATGTATCTGATACATTTTCCACTGCTAATATAGGTGCACCTGCTGTTATTTTTCCTACTACTGGTACTTCTACTAATTCTTTTTTTGTATATAAATTTTTTCCTTCTGTTTTTTCTTCTATTTGTTGATTATTTGGATTATTATTTTGATCTTTTGTGCATTTTATTAGTCGTAATGTTCTTCCTTTTTGATTTTCCTTTTTTATATAGCCTTTTTGCTCTAATTTTGTTAAATATCCATGTACAGTTGCAGTAGAACTTAAACCTACAGATTTTCCTATTTCTCTTACTGATGGTGGATATCCGTTTTGTTTTATTTGTTTTTCTATAAAATTAAGTATATCAACTTCCCTTTTCCCTAATTCAATACTTTTCTTTCTTGGCATTTTATCACCCCTTAACAATATTAAAAAAATGATAACATATTTATCCAAAAAAGTCAAACAAAAGTTTTGTTAAAAAATTTTACAAATAAAATTTAAATTTATTTGTAATTTCTCTACTTTAGCTATTTAATTACCAAATTATAATTACCCATAAGATAAAAGAGAAACTGTCAAACAGTTTCTCTTTTATATCTATATTTTTATTCTGGTTCAACTAAACCAAAGTTAACTCCATCTTTTAATTTAAAAATTACATTAACTTCTTGTGTATCAGCATTTACAAATGTTAAAAACATGTTTCTTGAATTTTGCAATTTTAATTTTGCATCTTCGACATTCATTGGTCTTACCTCATAGTATTGATTTTTTAATACCTCATTTTCTACTTGGTGACTTTCCTCATTAAAACTTATGTATTCATAATCTTTGATTGATTCTGAAGTCATTTGTTTTTCTTTTTTTGTTTTCATTTTTCTGATTTGACCTTCTATTATATCAATATCCTTATCTATAGATGCATATAAATCTTTCTGCTCTGATACTGCTCTATAAATATTTCCATTTATATTTGTAGAAAGCTCTGCAACTTGCTCATTTCCTTCTGTTTTGATTGTTGCTTTGACTTCTAATTCATCTTCTGTGTATTTTTGTAGTCTTTCACATTTTTTCTCAACATACTCTTTAATTGCTTCTGTTGCTTTAAGGTCTTTTCCTGTAATTTTTATGTTCATAAAACCACTCCTTCCATAGTATCTTTTGTTTTGTATATGCTGTACTCTCATTATATATTCTTTTATTTCTTTTTTCAAGTAAATTTCTATTTTATTTTTTATAAATATTTTCTTTACTATAATAATTAATTCGTGATATAATATGTAAACTAGAGGAGTGATGAGTTATGAATAGAGAGCTTATTATTTTAAATAATTCTAATCAGATGATTAATCCTACTACAAATAACAAATTAATAATAAAAATAAATGAATTATCTATTACAAAGCCTATGAAACAATTGCTTTTTATAGCTTGCTTAAATTTAATTTCATCTGTAAAAACTACTGAAAGTTTAATCTACCAATTAGAGTGCTTCAGAAACCAAGGTAGAGTTTATCCTGAAAAAACCCAAAGTAAATATGTTAATAATATTTTAAATAATATAAAAAAAATGTCAATTTCTGATTATACTATAAATATTAATAATCTTATAAACTATTTAAGAGCTAATAATATTGTTATAAAAATCTAATTAATATTTTAATAAAAAGCATCTTACTAGATATATTGTAAATAATATATTTAATAAGATGCTTTTTATATAATAATGCTAGTTTTATACTCCCCTATATATTTAATTCTACCACCACTTAATTTATTATATAACTGTCTATTTAAAATATGTTGAATAGTTGCAGTATTTATACGTAAATGTACTTTTAAATTTCATTTTTTTCTTTATTTTTTATTAAATTTAATATGCTTTCTTTATTATCCATTATTGATCTATAACCAACTTCTATACATTTATCAATATCATCTATTACCATTAAGCTAGTTCCTTTTGCATCAATTTCTATTGCTATACTTGCCTCTTTTTGTGCTGATATTACATCTTTTAATGAAAATATATCTACTGTTCTTAATAATATGCTAAGAACGTTTTGGTTTTCTGCATCATAGTCATCTAATTTAAAGCTTAAACCAATTGTTATATCTGCTCCCATGTCTTTTAGTACTTTTACTGGTAAGTTATCTTTTGTTCCTCCATCTATAAAATTGTATTTTTTAAATTTGCTTGTTGTAAATATTCCTGGAAATGCCATACTTGATCTAACTGCTTTACCTATTGGTATGTCATATATATAATCTATATGGTCATTTTTTAGATTGTAATTTTTTGACATGAAAATACATTCTTTTGTAGATATAGTATCTACAGTTGCAATTGCTAGTGGTATTTTTATTTCATTTATGTTGTTATAATTTTTTTTAGATGCCGCTTCTTGAATTAAATTTTCTACTCTTTCTCCTGAAATTAATCCTTCTAATTTTAGTTGTTTTTTTGTTATGTATGTTCCTACTGAAGATATAATTGGCTTTTTTGGTATTTTTACTAGCTCTTTATATGATTCAAATATTATTTTTTTCATTTCATCTGGAGTACATCCTATTGCATATAAACTTGCTGCCATACTCCCTGAACTAGTTCCTGATAAAAAGTCTATTTTTATTCCTAAATCTTCAAATGCTTTTAATGCTCCTATGTATGCTACTCCTTTTAATCCTCCACCAGCTAATGCTACTCCTATGCTCATATTTTTTCCTCCATCCATTTTTAGATATTTGTTATTATACCTCTATACATTTTTTTTGTCTATATAATTTTTTTAAGATACTGTAATATAGTTATTACTTAATATTTAACTAGTATTATGTAATTATTATGTTTTTGCAAATTTTTATATAGTACTAAATTACAACCTTTAAATATTAAATAAGTTTAATATACCATTAGCTTAATTTTACCTGTATATTATTTCCTTTGAAAATTAAGTGTTATTTTCTATAAAAAAAGAGCTTATGCCCAATATCAATAATTTAAGAAATTGAGCATATACTCTTTTTTATAAATATTTTTTTAATGTTTCTACACTATCTTCTTGCATTGCTACAAAATCATTTAAAATTTGTCTTACATTTTCATTTAAGTTATTTGATTTGTTTTGATTTTGCAATCTTACTCCTTCTATTATTCCCATATTAGTTCCTTGAACTAATAACTCAGATATTTTTTCATTACTTTGGTCATTCATGGTTTTCATTTGTACACCATACCATGTCATAGCTTTGTTCATTGTGCTTGTTGTATGTGGTGATTTTATTGAATAATTTGCATATTCTTCAGATACTCTTTGTGATATATTTTTGTATTTATTATATTCTCCATCTAATACTTTTTTAAATGTTTGATCACCTACTTTATCATAAACAAACATTATTGCATCCATTCCCATAGTTGCACCTTTATTAATTTCATCTAATACAATTACATTATTATCCATAATTTTCCTCCTGATTATATTGTTTACTAATATTATGAACAATTGTAAATTTTTTATTCTTGTAATTTATTAATATTCAACTTTTAACAAAAATAATCCATTTGGTGGAAGCGTTTTTCCTGCGCATTTTCTATCACCATTTTTTATTATAGTTGGTATATCATCAGCTTTTATTTTTTTATTTCCTACATCTACTAAAGTTCCTGCTATTATTCTTACCATATTATATAAAAATCCATTTCCTGTGAGCTCTATGTAAATTCTGCCATTGTCTGTTTCTATAACATTTGCTAAATATATTGTTCTTATACTGCTTTTGCTACTTGTTCCACTTGCTTTAAATGCTTTAAAATCATGCTCTCCTTCAAAAAATTTTGCTGCTTTTTTCATTTCAGTTATATCTAATTTTTCGGGAACATAGTGTTCAAAATTTCTATATATAGCACTTTCACAGTTGCTATTATTAATTACATATCTATATGTTTTTCTTTTACATGTGTATCTACTATGAAATCTATCATCTACTTCTTCTGCTTTTTTTATTCTTATAGATTTTTTTAACTTTGTATTTATTGCTATTGGGAATTTTTCTACTGGTATACTTTCATTTGTTGTTTTAAAATTTGCAACTTGCCCAAATGCATGAACTCCTGCATCTGTTCTTCCTGATGCTATTAAGTCTATATTTTCTTCTCCTGTTATTTGCTCTATTGCTCTTTGTATTTCTCCTTGTATATTTAATTTGTTTGGCTGCTTTTGCCATCCATTAAAGTCTTTTCCATCATATTCTATTGTTAATCTTATATTTCTCATTTTTCTACCTCTTATATTATATTTTTTAGCATTTTAACATACATAGCTTATATTTTCAAATTATTAAAAAAGCATTTTAATGATTTAATATTTTTTATTGTGATTTTTATATTTATAATATCAAATAACACAAAATGTTTGTATTAAGTTGTTAGATTATAAAGCGGTTTTTGTGTTTAATATTTAAGTCTCATTTTTTTATATTTATTTCCAGAAATTACCAGTGTATTTTTTCTGATAATGCACATTATAAGATTAGAAAAAACAAAAGTTTTTTCATAGATAAATGTTTATTTTAAACAAACAGGAGGTGAACAAATAATGGCAAATACAAATAACTATAAGAAAGTTGTTCCTGCTGCAAAAGATGCTTTAAATAAATTCAAATATGAAGTAGCTAATGAAGTAGGTGTTAACTTAAAAGATGGATACAATGGTGATATATCTGCTAAAGATGCTGGTAAAATAGGTGGACAAATGGTTAGAAAAATGATTCAACAAGCTGAAGATAATATGACTAAATAAGTTTATTATTAGTTAAACTTATAAATATTATTCAAATAAATAAGACAGGGATTTTTCTCTTGGTTTTATGTGTTTGCTATTATGGTGAATGTATAAGGGCAGGGTTAAAGTCCCTGCCTTATTTTTTATATAATATATATTATTGTATAAGCTAACTGTAAATTTAACTTGTTTGATATTTTAAATATAACAATTCTTTATTATATAAAAAAACTTTAAATTCTATATATTTGCAGGTCAAAAATCACAAATTGAAAAGTTTAAATTTGTCATTTATTTAATTTTAGTTAAAAATATAAATAAAATTTTTCATATTTGTGTTTTATATCATGAGAAATTTAGAGCTTACACAAACTTTTTGATGCTCTCATAAAAAAGCATAAAAAAAGACGTTTTTTATTAATTTTATCTAATAAAAAATGTCTTTTTTGTAAATATCATGCACCTACTATATTATTAAATTGCTCTTCAGAACTTTCTTCTGTAAATTCATTGTTTACTGAATTTAGGCAATCTCTTACTGTTACATCATAATTTTTCATTTTATTTACTTGAGCTATTAAATTTATTATTATGTTATTTTGAATTTCTTCCTTTAATGGCTCTAGTCTTACAATTAAGTCTTCTACACATAGCAAATTTTCTTCTTTTTTTACTCTTCCCATTCCTACCATTCTGTCTCCATTGTATACACAAACGGCAGTTATTGTTTCATCTAGCTCTTTACTTAGTTCAGATACTTCTATATTTTCATTTTCATACACGGTACGAATCATATCGAAATATTCTATTTTACTTGGTATTTTATTAATATATTGTATCATTATTTAATATCTTCCCTTCTTCTTTTGCTAATTTATTTCCTTATTTATATTAAACCTTTTTTCGTTTTCTGTCACTATTTTTTTGAAAAAAAATAAATTTATTTAGACTTTGTTTAGTGTATAGATTTGTTTTAGACTTATTTAACTAAAAATTTTACATTATTATTTTGAATGCTTATTTTTGTTTTACATATAAATTACATTTGCAAATACCTTTGTTTATAAAATCATCACATGGACAAAGTGTTGTTTCATCTGAATATGTTCTACAAGGACAATGCCCATTTTTTTTGTATACTCCTTCTAATATTTTATTTGCATATTCCTTATCTGGATTAAATACATAACCTTTCATATATACCCCTTTTAACAATTTTTTAAATGTTCTAAAATTTCATTTTTATCTGTTAATCCATCTATTCTACTAATATTTTCTCCATTTTTGAAAATTAACATTGTTGGTACAAATTCTATTTCATATTTTATTGCTAATGTGCCACATTTATCAATATCTACCTTACAAATTTTGATTTTATCATCTTCTTTTGAAACTTCTTCTAATATTGGTGATAACATATTACATGGTCCACACCAAGTTGCGAAAAAGTCTACTAATATCATATCTTTTGATTCTAATACTTCAGTATTAAAATCTTGCTCTGATTCAATATATTTTATCATATTATCAATCTCCTTTTCAGTATTATATTAATATTATTATCATATATATATAATTAATTCAATATATATACATTTCTATTTCTGGACTTAAAATTTATAAAACCGAAAATGATAATATTTACATCATTTTCGGTTTTATCATTTAGTTATACATCATTTTTGCTATTATGATAAACTTTATGGTTTTTTATAACTTTTTATTCTTTTATTGTATTTATTTTAAATAGTTTAAATAATTCAACAATTACTACTGGTGCTAATACTAAACATATAACTTCCATTATGTTTGATATTGGTAGTACTGGGATACTAAATATATGTCTTAATGCTGGTATTACTAATATTACAAATACTAATGCTGCTGCTAATGTTATTGCTCCAAATAGCCAATTATTTCCGCCAATTCCTGTTTTAAATATTGATTTTTTGTTGTTTCGTATGTTAAATACATGAATTAATTCGCTTAATGCTAATACAACAAATGCCATTGATTGACCTATTTCTACCTTTACTTGTTGTTTTTCCAATATTTTAGCTCCTTTAGCTAGCTCTTCATCTATATTTGAAATTTCATCTATATTATAATATTTTCCATTTATGTCTACCATTGTTGGAAGTTCATTATCTGGTGTTGCAATTCCTATTATAAATGCTATAAGTGTTATTGCTCCAATCATAATTCCTTGATATATAATTCTCCATGTCATTCCTTTTGTAAAAATACCTTTTTTATTTTTGGCTGGTTTTCGTTCCATTATATCTTTTTCAGCAGGATCTACTGCTAGTGCTAATGCTGGTAATGAGTCTGTTACTAGGTTTATCCACAATATTTGAATTGGTAGTAATGGTGTAATGTAATTTATATCTATTCCATATTTTGAACTTAAAAGTGGTGCTATTAGTATTGCAACAAATAATACTATTATTTCTCCAACATTACTTGATAATAGGAATTGTATTGCTTTTAATATGTTATCATATATTCTTCTTCCTTCTTCAACAGATGAAACTATTGTTGCAAAATTGTCATCTGTTAATATTACATCTGCCGCTTCTTTAGATACATCTGTACCTACTATTCCCATTGCACATCCTATATCTGCTGTTTTTAGTGCTGGGGCATCATTTACACCATCGCCTGTCATTGCTACTATTTCACCATTTGCTTGCCATGCTTTTACAATTCTTACTTTATGCTCTGGTGATACTCTTGCATAAACTGCATATTTTCTGACATTTTTTATTAAGTCTTCATCAGACATTTCTTCTAGCTCACTACCTGTTATTGCTTCATCTCCTTCACAAAGTATTCCTAAGTCTTTTGCAATTGCAACTGCTGTTGCTTTGTGATCACCTGTAATCATTACTGTTTTTATTCCTGCTGTTTTACATTTTTCTACTGCTAATTTTACTTCTTCTCTTGGTGGATCTATCATTCCAACCATTCCAACATAGATTAAATCGTTTTCCATATTTTTCATTTCTTCATCTGTTGGTTCATGATCTAATACTTTATACCCCATTGCAAGAACTCTAAGTGCTTGGCTTGCCATGCTTTCATTGTATTTTCTTATTTCTGGAATGAAATTTTGTAAATCTTCTTTTATTTCTCCATTTAGAATATATTTACTACATCTTTTAAGTAGTTCATCAATTCCACCTTTTGTAAAAACATAATATTTTCCTGCTCTTTTATTTACTGTTGTCATTAGTTTTCTGCTTGAATCAAAAGGTATTTCTTTTACTCTTGGCATTGTTTCAAATATTGGTGGTTGAAAATCTAAATTAAATCCCATATCTATTAGTGCTGTTTCTGTTGGATCTCCTGTTAATTTTTTATCTGTTCCTACTTTTGTGTCATTGCACATCATGCTTATATATATTAATTCTTCTAGGTCTGATGATATTTCTTTTATTTCTTCTATATTTTCTAATTTTCCATCATAAAATATTTTTTGAACAGTCATTTTATTTTGTGTTAATGTTCCTGTTTTGTCAGAGCATATTACACTTGCACTTCCTAGTGTTTCAACTGCTGGTAGTTTTTTAACTATTGCATGTTTTTTTACCATTCTTTGAACACCTATTGCTAAAACTATTGTTGATACTGCTGCTAAACCTTCTGGTATTGCTGCAACTGCTAAACTTACTGCTGTCATAAACATTTCTAATGGATCTTTATTATATAATAAACCTATTATAAATATAACTGCACATATTATAATTGCACCTATTCCTAAGGTTTTTCCTAGTTTGTTTAATTTTGTTTGAAGTGGTGTTTCATTATCTGTTGTATTACTTATTATTCCTGCAATTTTTCCTACTTCTGTTTTCATTCCTGTTTCTACAACTATACCTTTTCCTCTACCATATGTAATTAATGATGATGAAAATAGCATATTATTTCTGTCTCCAATTCCAATTTTTTCGGAATCGATTTTATTCGACATTTTTTCTACTGGTACTGATTCACCTGTTAGTGATGATTCTTGCGATTTTAAGTTTACACTTTCTATAATTCTTAAATCTGCTGGTACATAATCTCCTGTATCTAAAACTACTATATCTCCTGGTACTAGCTCTTTTGATGGTACTACTTCCAAATTTCCATCACGTATTACTTTTGCAACATGACTACTTAATTTTTGTAATGCTTCTAGTGATTTTTCTGCTTTGCTTTCTTGTGCTACACCTACTATTGCATTTACAATTATTACTATGAAAATTATTATTGAGTCTGTAATTCCTTCTCCTTGCATGTATCCTATTACTCCTGATACTATTGCTGCAATTATTAATATTATTATCATAAAGTCTTTAAATTGTTCTAAGAATTTTACAAATAAACTTTTCTTTTTTGCTGCTTCTAATTCGTTGTATCCATATTCTGCTCTTTTATTTGTAACTTGTTCTTTGCTTAATCCTGTTTCTTTATTTGTGTCTAATTTTTTTTCGGTTTCATCTGTTGTTAAGTTATACCAATTTTTTTCCATTAAAATTCCTCCTTTTTATTATCTTTTGTCTTTTTTTATTATACACAAGTATTACTTATATAAAACAAAAAAAGACTTTTAAAGAAAAAACTGCATAAAATCACCTCTTCTTTAAAAGTCTTGCTTACCATGTTTCAGGTTACTAACCAGATTATTCTTATCGCGATTGTTGATTAGTAGTTTTAAGCTACTCCCTTTTAATTTTTATTATTATACTAATTATATTTTTATTTTTCAATAGCTAAATTACATTATTCCTAATTTTTTTACTAATTTTTTTCCACTTTTGAAAGCTTTCTTTTTATTTAACATTCCTTCTTTATACATAATAACTGCACCTGTACAAAACATGCTTCCTACTATAACACCTTTTATAAATTTCATATCTTTTTTAGATGTTGTTTTTTACAACATCTTCCTCCTTTTTTGTTATTTACAGTAATCAATATGATAAAAATAACATTTCAGTGATATATCATTTTTGATTATTTATTTGTTATTATGTCTTTTTTTGTTTTTTATATACATCTTATATAAATTATAAAGCTCTGCTACTGCCATACATAATAACAATACTCCAAAGGCTTTTTTTAGATATGTTTTATCTAACTTATTTGATAAAATACCTCCAAATATAGCTCCTATTATTCCAAAACTTACTATTGATAGGGCTAATTTGTATTTTACATTTTTATTTTTTGAGTTAACTATTACTGAACATAGTGATGATGGAACAAAAAATAATAAATTTGTTGCCTGTGCAATATGTTGCTCTATACCTAAAAAATTGGAAAGTGATGATATTAAAAATACACCACCTCCCATTCCCCATGAGGCTATAATTCCTGATATAACTCCAAATATAATTTCCATAGCTCACCTCAACATGCAATATGATGAATACAATAAGAATATTATAAATACTATTTTAAAAACTTTTGAATCTGTATTCATTTTATTTAATAATTTACTTCCAATGTAACTTCCTATAATTCCCCCTATGGCACATTTTAAACCTAATTCAAAATTAAAGTTTTTGTAGCCCATATATACTATGCTTGTTACTGTTGTTATTATTAACATTGAAAAAATTGTTGTGGCTCTTGCTTCTTTTTCATTTAATTTAAAAATATATAAATATGATGGTAATAATATTATTCCTCCACCTGATGCAAGCAGTCCACTTATGAAACCTACTATTAAACCAATTACTATTTTTTTTAACATAATAAACCTTTTTTATTTTATTATGCCATTATTGTTCCTTTTTATTCATTTTTTCAATTTCATTTATAGCTAAATTAGTTAATATATCGTCACACACAATCATTGTTCGTATTATTCTTGATTTTAAATCCTCATCTTCTATATTATCACATATGTCTAAAAATTTTTGCATATAAAAAATATATTTTTCATCTTGTGTTTTCCAATTAATATTGTTTTTCATGTGTCCCTCCTTGTTAATATTAACTATATACTAAATATTAACAAGAATCAATATCTTATTTAGAGTTAATGTATTTTTTTATGCAATTTACTAGAAATTCAATGTCTTTTTTTGTATTTTCTCTTCCAAATGATGTTCGTAAAGCTCCTTGTATATAATCACTTTTTAGTCCAATTGCAACTAAAACATGTGATGGCTCTAAAGACCCTGATGTGCATGCTGATCCTGCTGATGCACAAATTCCAAATTGATCTAGGTACAGTAATAATTCACTTGCATCTATTCCTTTGAATGATATATTTGCATTTCCTGGTAATCTATCTAATCTATCTCCATTTAAATGCACATTTTCTATATTTTGTTCAATTAAATCTATATAATAATTTCTTAAACTTATTAAATTTTTATTATATGTTTCAAAATCATTATATATTAATTCTAATGCTTTTGCTAAACCTACAATTCCTGCTACATTTTCAGTTCCTGCTCTTTTGTTTTTTTCTTGATGTCCACCTGTTTGTATGCTTTCAAATCTTATTCCTTCTTTTATATATAGTGCTCCAACTCCTTTTGGTCCATAAAATTTATGTGCTGACATTGAAAGTGCATCTATATTTAGTGCTTTTACATCTATTTTTATATTTCCCATTGCTTGAACTGCATCTGTATGAAATATAATGCCTTTAGATTTTGCTATTTTACCAATTGCTTGTATGGGCTGTATTGTTCCTATTTCATTATTTGCAAACATTATTGAAATTAATACTGTATTTGATTTTATTGATTGTTTTAGCTCTTCTAAACTAATTTTTCCATTTTCATCTACATTTAAATATGTTACCTCAAATCCATTGCGCTCTAGCCATTTACATGTATTTAATATTGCTGGATGTTCTATTTTTGTGGTTATCATATGATTGCCCTTGAATTTGTTTGCAAACATTATTCCTTTTATTGCTAAATTATCACTTTCACTTCCGCATGATGTAAAATATATTTCATTTTTATTTGAATTTATTATTTGAGCTACTTTTGCTCTTGCATTTTCAACTACTTTTCTATTTTTTCTTCCTAAAGAATATACAGATGATGGATTACCATATTCTACTCCCATATATGGTATCATTTCTTTTATAACCTCTTCTCTTACAGCTGTTGTTGCTGCATGATCAAAATACTTATTTTCCATATAACCAATCCTTTTTCGTACACCAAAATTTTGTAGTAATTTTGTGTGTAATGTTTTTGCGAAACCTTTTATATAATTGGATATTGCTAATTTTTTTATGTTAAATAATATTGTTTTACCATTTGATTAATTTATATAAACTCCTATTATATAAAAATATTTATGCCTTTATAATTATTATATTTATAAAAACAAAAAAAAACACTAAAATATTAAATATCTTAGTGTTTTTTTTATTTTATTATTCTGCCCATCTTAAAACTCTAATATTTCTATAAGTTTCTAAGACTTTATTATATTTTTCGTATTCATCTTCCCATATTATTGAAGGTATTTTTTCAAATATATTAAATATTTTTTCTGCTTCTTTTAAGAATGCTACTTGTTCATTTTTTGTCATTTCTTTATTATTTTTAGAAAATATGTATAAACTATCTAAATCATTAATTGCTAGTATAAATTCAAAAAAGTCTTTAACTTCCATTCCTGCTAATTTTATTTTCATGCATGTTAATCCTATAAAACCTACTATTACAAAAATTAATAAATATATTATATATAAAATTACCATAATATCACCTTCTTTATTAGTATACCTAATTATAACACATTTGTAATATTTTTGCAAACTTTTTGTAATATTTTGGTAATATTTCTGTAATATTGTAATATTTAATCGGGAAATTTATTTATTATTTGCTTTTATTACTCCACCAATAGTTCTATTCATAGCTGTATCACTATTTTCTAATATAGTATCTCCTCCTGCTATTGCTAATACATCATCTTTTTTGATTAGCTCTAATTCTATAGCTTTTTCTATTCCTTTTTCTATTAGCTCTTTTGCTGTTCCTTCTTCTTTTATTAATAATGGAATAACATTTGCTACAAGTGCTAATTGTCTATAAGTCTTTTCACATTTTGTTACCGCTATAATTGGACAACTTGGTAATAAACTTGATATTATTCTTGGTGTGTCTCCTACTTCTGTATATGCAATGATTGCTTTTGCATTCATTTGTCTTGCAGCTGTACATATTGAATAATTTAAATAAAATTCATAATTTAAGTTTTCAAAGTCCATATTTCTTCTAGCTATTCTCTTTTCATAGCTTATTGCACCTTCTATTGAATGTGCTATTTTTGACATTGTTTCAACACATTGTACAGGGTATTTTCCCATTGCACTTTCTCCTGAAAGCATTATTGCTCCTGTTACATCAAATATTGCATTTGCAACATCACTAACTTCTGCTCTTGTAGGACGTGGATTTGATGTCATTGATTCAAGCATTTGTGTTGCTGTTATAACTATTTTTCCGCTATTATTACATTTTTTTATGATTCTTTTTTGTACTAATGGTACTTCTTCCATTGGTATTTCTACACCCATATCTCCACGTGCTACCATAATTCCATCTGATTCTTCTAGAATTTCATCGAAATTATCTATTCCTTCTTGGCTTTCGATTTTTGATATTATTTTAATACGCTCTCCACCATTTTCATTTAATACTTTTCTTATTGCTTTAACATCATCTACTGATCTTATAAATGATGCTGCAATATAATCAAAGTCATATTTACATGCATCTTTTAAGTCTTTAATATCTTTTTCTTTTAATGCTGGTAAATTGATGTGTCTTCCTGGTATGTTTATACTTTTTTTGCTTCCTAGCTCTCCACCATTCATTACTTTACATACAACATCTTTTCCTTCGATTTTTTCAACTTCTAATTCGATTTTTCCATCATCTATTAATATAGTTGTTCCTGGTGTTACATCTTTATATAATTCTTTATATGTTACAGATGCTTTTGTTTTATCTCCTATTATATCTTCATTTACTAATGTAAATGTTTCTTCTGCTACTAATGTTACAGGGCTTACTTCTAATTTTCCAGTTCTTATTTCTGGTCCTTGTGTATCTAATAATATTGCAACTGGTAAACCTACTTCTTCACTAGCTTTTTTTACAGCATTGTA
Source organism: uncultured Clostridia bacterium (assembly GCA_934167365.1). Lineage (GTDB taxonomy): Bacteria > Bacillota > Clostridia > TANB77 > CAG-508 > CAG-492. The sequence continues at coordinate 4,203 of CAKPKU010000003.1, read as the reverse complement.
GTAAACTTCTTGATCTTCAAAAGATCCATGAGAAAAGTTTAATCTTGCAACATTCATTCCTGCTAATATCATTTTCTTTAATATTTCAACATCTTTTGTGGCTGGTCCTATTGTACATACTACTTTTGTTCTTTTAGTATTTATCATTTTATTACCTCCAATTTTTCTTAAATCGCTTATCATTATAACACTAATACTTATCTGTTACAATACAATATTTGCCTTTTTTAGGCAAATATTTACAAAATATAAATAGTTGTGTCAAATATTGTAGATAAAATTACTGTTTGATTTTTAGTTATTTATATATAATATGTTAAGCACAAAGTCCGTGTTAAATTGTTCTTGGAGCAAATTTTCGTTGCAATTTTGTGTACAATGTTTGTCGAAGTCTTTTAAATTGCTTTTTTTAAATGTCAATAAGCTGAATTTACCATTAACTTAATTTAATATAGAACTTTCATATAAAAAACACTAAACTTATTCATATACTAAAATAAGTTTAGTGTTTTTTTAGAAATTTTTTTTTATGTTATTTATAATTATTTAATATTTTCTTTAATAAATCAATTGATTTTTGTTATAAGTTTAATAAATATTAACTATTCATCTGATATATTTATTTTTCCATCCATTTAACTAAATTTAAATTCGCTGATTCTAGTAGCATTTCATGTTTTGGCATTGCTCTAAAAGTATATCCGAAATTTCCACCAGATTTTAGCTCTATTTCTGCTTCATATGAACCTATATTTTCGTTTTCATCATAGTTATTAAGTTTCATATCTTTTATACATACATTATCTAGTTTTCCATTGTCTAATATTTGACCACAATATACTTGAACTTCAACATTATCAATTGATATGTTTGGTAATTTAACTTTACATTTAACTGTAATTGTATTACCTGCTTCTATTGTTTTATTATTTATATTTTGACCATTTTCTTGTGTTATTTCAATTTTATTCCAGCTAGAGCTTACTTTTTTCTTCCAATCATTGAATTGTGCTACATTTGACAAATCTGAATAATATTTTGTTGTTAAATCACATAATGGTATATATAGTTTTTCCATATAATCAACTAACATTCTAGATGTACTAAATTTTCCTCCAGTAGTTTTGATAGATTCTTTCATTATATCTACCCATTTATCAGAAAATCCATGTTCATTTGTATCGTAATATGTTGGTATTATCTTCTTTTCTAAAGTTGTATATAAGCTTTCACAATCTTCGTTATCTTGGATTTCATAATTTTCGTAATTTTTTTCATCGCCTATTTTCCAACCGTTTTTTGCGTTATATCCTTCTGCCCACCAACCATCTAAAACACTAAAGTTGATTGCACCATTTACAGATGCTTTTTGACCGCTTGTGCCTGATGCTTCTAATGGTCTTCTTGGATTATTTAGCCATACATCTACACCACTTACTAAATATCTTGACATACCAATATTGTAATCTTCTAATAAAAAGATTTTTCCTATAAATTGTGGTTTCATTGATATTTCGTGGATAAATCTTATTAAATCTTGCCCTTCTTTATCTATTGGATGTGCTTTTCCTGCAAATATAAATTGTACTGGTCTATTTTCATCATTTAAGATTTGTGTTATTCGCTCTAAATCTCTGAAAATTAGAGTTGCTCTTTTATATGTTGCAAATCTTCTTGCAAATCCTATTGTTAATGCATTTGGATTTAATTTTCCTACAATTGTATTTATTTTTTCATAAGTATATCCGCTTCTTTTTAATCTATTTACAGTGCTTTCTTTTACTAAATTTAATAATTTCTTTTTTCTATCTAAATGCTCTTCCCATAATTCATTGTTCGGAATATTTTTTATTCCACTCCATACAGAATCTTTATAAATTTGATCTTGCCAGTATGGTATTAAATATTTATTATATAATTTTTTTAGGTTTGGTGCTAACCATGAACATGTGTGAATACCATTTGTTACATATGTTATAGGCGATTCGTTAGAAATTATATCTGGCCATACTTCTGAAAATAATTCACTTGATACTTCCCTATGTAATTTACTAACACCATTTTTTTTGCCTGATATTTTTAATGCTAAAATTCCCATGTTAAAACCACTGTTTTCTATTTTAGCTTTTGGAGGCATTCCCATTTTTAAGAACTCATCTTTTGATATTCCTAGTTTATCCCATGTTCCATTAAAATATCTTTCTACTAAATCTAATGGAAATATATCATTACCTGCTGGAACTGGTGTATGTGTTGTAAATACTGTTTTTGATGATACAATATCTCTTGCAATATTAAATGAAACTTGTTTTTCTTCCATAACATTTTTAATTAGCTCTATTGTTAAAAATGATGAATGTCCTTCATTCATATGATATATAGTTGGTTTTAAATTCAATTTCTTTAATAATTTTGTACCAGCCATTCCTAAAACAATTTCTTGTTTTATTCTATCTTCTTGATTTCCTCCGTATAAATATAATGTAATCTTCTTATATTCTTCTATGTTTTTATTATTGTCTGAATCCATTAAATATAATTTTGCTCTACCTACATTTATACTCCATATTTTTAAATATAATGTACCATTTGGTAGTTCATAGTCAATATATAAATCTTCGCCTTTTTCATCTTTTACTGGTATTATTGGTAATGTGCTTATATCTATTTTTTTATAAATATCTTTTTGATTACCATTACCATCTATTTCTTGATGAAAATATCCATTTTTATATAATAAACCAACTGCAACTAGAGGTATTCCTAAATCACTTGCAGATTTTAGATGATCACCTGATAAAATTCCAAGTCCTCCTGAATATATTGGAAGTATTTCATCTAATCCATATTCTGCTGAAAAATATGCAACTAAATTATCTTGATTTCGTGGGTATTCTTTTGTAAACCATGTATTTTTGCTTTCCATATAGTTTTTAAAATTATTATATATTTCATCATATTTCTTTAGAAATTCCTGATTTTCTGTTAATTTATCTAATTTTTCTTGGTCTACTAAATTTAAGAATTTTATTGGATTTTTTTGTACGCTTTCCCATAAGTCAATATCTATAATTTTAAATAATTTCAAAAATTCAGTATTCCAAGACCACCATAAATTATTGCTAATTTCAGATAAGCCTCTTATACGCTTTGGTAGTTGTGGCATTACTGTTATTTTATTAAAAACATACATATTTTTAATTTCCTCCTTTGTATTTTTACTTTACCATTTAAAAATTTTCTAGATATATTATCTATTAAGTGTGTTTATTTGTCAAATTATTTTCATAAAAACTTTATATAAAAAACCTCATTATTTTACCTTATATTTGTGCTATTTTTTATATTTTTTCTTTTTATATTTTAATCTAATGTTGTGCTTGTTCTACCAGTTCCAACTACGTTTTCTTGTAATGACCTCCATGTATTACAGCCTATAATTCCATCTGCTGTTAGTCCTCTACTTCTTTGATACCTGATTACTGCATTATTTGTTCTTGAACCAAAAATTCCATCTAGTCCTCCTGTTGAAAAACCTAATGTATTTAAGTCATCTTGTGCTATTAATACATATACACTTAAACTGCCTTGTTTTAGTGTTGGATATCCGCCTGATGAACATGCTGGTGGCTTTTGTCTTCTATCAAAATGTACCCATGTTGGAGAAACTGATACTGGCTCTATATAACTCCATAAGCCTGAATTTTCTGCACTTGATCTTAATACTGCCCTTTGTGCATTAGTCCATTGCTGACCCACATCAAATGCAGTTCCTGCAAAGTGTTGTGATTGCGAACTATGCCCTCCTTCCCATGGTCTCCTAAATGCATATCCCACAGGTATTGGAGCACCATATATATATCGTTGTGAATTCCATGACCTCATAGTATTTCTTGTTGTCCATAGTGTTGGACTATTACTTGCTCCTCTAAATTCACTTACAAGAAGAGTTCTGTTTGTATTGTATGGCATAGCCTCTTTTTCTCCTCTATAATAAGTTTCCATTCTATCTGTATCATTATTATACACAATAATTTTTGCCATTTTGTACCTCCTCGATTATTATGTAATAAATTTATATTATTGTATTGCTTTTTAATTTACAATATGATATTATTCAAATTGCTTGACATTGGGGTATCGCCAAGCGGTAAGGCATCGGACTCTGACTCCGACATTCCTGTGTTCGAATCACAGTACCCC
>CAKPKU010000002.1 GCA_934167365.1 uncultured Clostridia bacterium | reverse complement strand
ACTCATATTATCTTTATGTTTCGTAAAAATTATTATATTCTCGGATTATTTTCCGAAACTTCTTGACACCAATAAAAATTAATTTTTTTGTAATTTATATACATCAATTAATATAAGAAACGGAAAAATATAGCTTAATATTATTTTCCGTTTTTTCTTTTTTACGAATTTATATTTTGTTAGATATTATTATTTTGGTATTTGAATTCACTAATTCTATAATTTTTTTCATTATATTCCTTTGTATGGAAACACATCCTTCTGTATATTGTTTACATTTACAATGTAAAAGTATTACACTACCTTTATTTGGCACATTATGTGGATTTGATTTAATTTCTATTGCATATTCATATTGTTTTGAATATTCTGTTAAATGTTCTGCTGTATTCCAATCCTTATTTACCTTTGTTACATCTACTAACTGATTATAATATTTAGATTTTGGATCATCTACCCAATACATATTGTCATTTATTTGTATATATTCCATATCTACTTTTTTTATTATTTCTTCATTTAAATTTGTTCCAATTATTAAACCTAAATCAAATTCGCCTAAAGGTGTTTTTCCATCACCTTCTTTTTTATTAAATGTTGTTCCATTTTTTCCGATATATGCAGTTGTTTCTATATTATAATCTGGAAATATTAGTATTGCAGTATTGTCTTTATGTACATTTACATATATTTTATTATTTATTTTCATCACTCCTCACTAAATCTTTACATTCTTTGTAATATTCTAGATATTTTTCTTGCTAAAACATTTTTTGAATTATTGCACAAATTACAAATATAAAAAATAAATATACTATTGGATTTAATTTAGCTATAAAATAAATCATATATGCTTTAGTTCAAATTTCTATCTTCTATTTTAAATATTATACCAAGAGTTAATAACCGTAAGCTATTTCAATTATCATTATATGATTTTATAATTAATTACGTACATTATTTAGATATTAATCTATAAAATGAACTTACATAGAAATCAATTATTTTCAATGAGAATTATTTTTTATAAAATATAATAATTGCCTTATCTTATACTTATTGGTATAATCTTTATATTATTTACAGAAAGGAAAATTATTATGACTAGTAAAACACATATTGCAGCTGGTATTGCAATTACAACTGCACTTATTCAACCCAACAGTATAAAAGCCTTAGCTATATGTATAACTACTGCAACTATTGGAAGTATTATTTCAGATATTGATGTTACAACATCAGAATCACATAAAGATCTTATAAAAATATTAACAATATCTATAATAATGATTATCTTATGCTCAATCGCAGATGGTGTATTTCATATTGGAATTATTGCATTTATCTTAAAGCAAACTAATTTATGTAGAATTTTAATAGGAATTCTAGCATTTTTATTAGTTTGTAGCTTCGGTATGCACAAGCCTCATAGAACTTTTATGCATTCTGTACCTTGTGTTTTAACACTTTCAGCAATTGTATTTTTAATTTTACCTAGTGCCACTTTTTCATTTGGAATATCAATGCTTTCACATATAATTCTTGATTTATTCAATAAGAAAAAAGTTCAAATTTTTTATCCTTGGGATTTTAAATTTGCATTAAAATTTTGCACTGCTAATGGTACTGTGAGTAACCTTATATGTAGCATTTGTACAGCTTTGTGCTTTATTGAAATAGGTATATTTATTTCTAATTATCATTTATAAAATGTAATTTTTATATAAATTTTTCCCACTATTTATTAAAAAGTTTTATATATAAATACAAAAAATCTCAGGTAAAAAGTTTACCTGAGATTTTTGTCTGATTTTTTACTATAACTTCTAAAACTTAAATTAGTCGACTACTCAGCTCTTACAGCTTTTACGATTGTATGCTTATGAGAAATTTCAAAGTCAAACCTTACTGGATAGCTTAAACAATTAAAAAACTTTAAATCTTTGCTACCATATGATACAGCAGCTTCATCATCCCCAGAAGCATAGCTAACGTAACCAGAATGTGGCCATTTCTCCGTTATTATCATTCCAGCACCTCTTGCTGCTTGCATTAGTGCAGTAGACAATACGCATACGCCACCACCTGGTGATTGAACCAGTTGACCTCCAGAATAAGCCTTTCCAGCAACATACCCTTGTTCATAAGTATTGCCGCCAAGAATTTGTTCCCATGAAAATTGCTCTCCTGGATAAATAACATAATCTTCTAGAAATTCAGTCGCATGATTTATGTTATAGAAACTTGCCCAACCCAAACTGCATGTTATATCTGCAGTATATAGGATTGTTGGTGTATTATCTTCTTTGTTACACACCACGTCGTCATAAATAACATCTTTTTCAAAAGGGTTAACAATTTCTTCATCTGAAGATTGTTCTTCAGAATTGTTTTCATCTTGGCCTTGTGGTACCTCTATGGTTGTACCAACAATAATTATGTCATCTTTGATGTCGTTAATTTTTTTTAATTCCTCAATGTTTGTATCATATTCATTAGCAATACCCCAAAGAGTATCACCTTCTTGAACTATGTATGCATCAGCACATACACTGATTGCATTTATGGTTGCAACAACCATAATACAAACAAGGGTTGAAACAAATAAAGACAATTTTTTAGTGTTCATGATGTTCCTTAGAACCTCCTATCATTTGTAAAACGGTGAAATCAGAAAAACACCAATTGCAAATCGTTAATTTGATTTGCTTTTAAAATTGAGAATGAATATATTTTACATTACTTTACATAATTTGTCAAGTTTTTTTTATATATAATTTACATTTCAACTCTTCCATTAAAAATCTCGCTTACTAAACTTTTTAATCCTGAATGCTCCTGTCTTTCTAATTTATTATCTTCTAATTCTATCTTGCTTGTTAATAACTGAACTTCTTTTAAAATATCCATATCTTCAAATAAATTAGCTATTTTAAATTCAGGAAGTCCATGTTGCTTTGTTCCAAAAAATTCGCCAGACCCTCTTAGCTCTAAATCTTTTTCTGCTATTACAAATCCATCACTTGTTTTTTGCATTATTTCCATTCGTTTTCGTGCAATGTCTGAATTGCTATTATATTTTAATATACAATATGATTGATATTCTCCTCTTCCAACTCTTCCTCTTAACTGATGAAGTTGAGCTAAACCAAACCTTTCTGCATTTTCAACTACCATTATACTAGAGTTTGGAACATTTACTCCTACTTCTATTACAGTTGTTGAAATTAATATGTCTATTTCTCCATCTTTAAATTTCTGCATAATTTCATCTTTTTCTTTTGGTTTCATTTTTCCATGTATATATTCAACTGTAAATTCTTTAAAAATGTCATTTTTATAATGTTCTGAAAGCTCTAATACTGATTTGGCATTTATTTCTTCATTTTCTTCAACTAGTGGACACACTATATATGCTTGTCTACCTTCTAAAATTTGCTTTTTTACGAAGTTATTTACTCTATTTTCCATTTCTTTTCCTACTGCGTATGTTTCTATTTCTTTTCTGTTTGGTGGTAATTCATCAATTATTGATATATCCAAATCGCCATATAAAATTAGAGCTAAAGTTCTTGGTATTGGAGTTGCTGTCATTACTAATACATCTGGATTAGTTCCTTTTGCAACAATTTTGCTTCGTTGTCTTACTCCAAATCTATGTTGCTCATCTGTTACTACAAAACCTAAATTTTTGAAAATTACATTTTCTTCCAAAATTGCATGTGTACCTATTAAAATGTCTATTTCTCCATCTTTTAATTTTTGTAAAATTTCTTCTTTTCGTTTTTTTGTTACACTACTTATTAATAGTTCACATTTTATATTATATTTGTTTAGTATATTCGAAAAACTTTCTAAATGCTGTGTTGCCAGAATTGAAGTTGGAGCCATAACGGCTACTTGATAGCCTGATTTTACTGCTTTATATGCTGATATTATTGCTACTATTGTTTTACCAGATCCTACATCTCCTTGTAAAAGCCTATTCATAGATTTTTCATTTTCCATATCATGATTGATTTCTTCTAATACTTTATTTTGTGCTTTTGTTAGTTTGAATGGCAAATCAAAAATTACATCTGACATATTGATATTTTCGTTATATTTAATTCCTTTTTCTTCTTTTTTCCAACTGCTTTTCAAATTTAATAATGCTAGTTGCATTGTTAAAAGCTCCTCAAAAACTAATCTTCTTCTAGCTAATTTAAAATCTTCAAATGTTTGAGGCATGTGAATTGATTTTATTGAATCATTTATGTTTAATAATTTATAATCTTTTAATATATATTCAGGTAATTTTTCTTCTAATTTATTTTCTACTTGATTAACTCCGTTTTCAATTATTCCTCTTAATGTGTTTTGTGGTAAACTGAATGTCGTTGGATATATTGGAACTATTTTTCCAGTATGTTTGTTTGTGTTTTTTGAATCAAATACTGGAGAATTCATTTCATATCTACTACCTTTTTTGTGTATCTTTCCGAAGAAGCTATATTTTTCGCCATATATAAATTGTTTTTTTAGGTATGGTTGATTAAACCATGTTATAGTGCAGGTTGCAGTTTCATCTCTAACAGAAAGTTTGTACATTACCATGTTCTTTCTGATTTTTAGCTCTATTATTCTAGATACTACTATTGCTTCTATTAATACATCTTCTCCATCTGTGGTTTCTGAAATTTTTTTGGGTATACTTCTATCTTCATATGCCCTTGGATAATACGTTATTAGATCTTTTAATGTAAATATTCCTAATTTATTTAAAGATTGTACCCTGTTTGGACCTACTCCTTTAATAAATTTTACATTGTTTTCTAAATCTATCATATCTTTTTCCTTTCGTGAAATTTTAATATAAGTTATTATTACATATATTTTCAAAAAAGTAAACATCTGTACGGTATTTTTTGATGCTAAATTTGAGCCATAATGGTATACCATTTTAGGACCAAAAATAATATTTAATTACATCTCGTGTTAAAGTTAAACTTTTCAAAATTAATCGTAAAAGGAGTTTTTAAATACATCTCATGTTAAAGTTAAACGTAGTAAAATGACATTATGGATTTTGCCATCCGAATTTAAAAATACATCTTATGTTAAAGTTAAACTCTGAAATTTGTTTATCAATAACATTGGTTGCAACATTTAAATACATCTTATGTTAAAGTTAAACCAACAGCAGAAATGAGTACAAAAGAAGATTCTACATTTAAATACATCTCATGTTAAAGTTAAACTATAACACATATAGAGGCAACAGAAGACGGCGAATATTTAAATACATCTTATGTTAAAGTTAAACGCACAATTTAATTATTTTAATAATTTGCCTAAAATATTTAAATACATCTTATGTTAAAGTTAAACTTAAAAATTTAAAATATGATTTAACAATAAATACGACATTTAAATACATCTTATGTTAAAGTTAAACATAGTTAGTGCAATCTTTGGAGTAAACTATAGTGAAATTTAAATACATCTTATGTTAAAGTTAAACCTCCAAAATTAACTGCCTTTGCACTCGTACTTTCTAAATTTAAATACATCTTATGTTAAAGTTAAACCTGTCATTTTTGTATCTGCGTTATTATCCATTGTGTAATTTAAATACATCTTATGTTAAAGTTAAACATATCCGTTGTAATATTGATTTCCTATTTTTTTGTTTATTTAAATACATCTTATGTTAAAGTTAAACATTGATATAATAATTTCATTTCTGGTGGGGCTACAATTTAAATACATCTTATGTTAAAGTTAAACCCGTTTATTATTCCATTTTCCTAAAATTTCTTTATGATTTAAATACATCTTATGTTAAAGTTAAACGATATGTTTTTAGAAATTAAAAAAATTTTAGAAAGATTTAAATACATCTTATGTTAAAGTTAAACAGATGTGAAATCTGGAATGCTAAAATGGTTAGTTGCATTTAAATACATCTTATGTTAAAGTTAAACGAATGGCTACGTTTTGGATCTGGCAATATGTTTAATGTATTTAAATACATCTTATGTTAAAGTTAAACGCAAAGATGAGAATTCATTAACAGAAATTAATTAATTTAAATACATCTTATGTTAAAGTTAAACATATGGAAGTTGCTAAAGCTAGAAATACGTACAAATTTAAATACATCTTATGTTAAAGTTAAACGGTAATTTTAAATAAAAATTTTTTAATATGAAAGGAATTTAAATACATCTTATGTTAAAGTTAAACCTTCCGTGCTATAATATATTCATAAAGTTAAGAAAGATTTAAATACATCTTATGTTAAAGTTAAACTTGCTCCAAAGATTATTTTTAGTAATAGTTGCTATTATTTAAATACATCTTATGTTAAAGTTAAACAGCAGTCCACTATCTTTTCCTCCAGAAAAGGCAACTAATTTAAATACATCTTATGTTAAAGTTAAACATGGTAAAAATATGGAAACTCCTAACGATAGTGTATTTAAATACATCTTATGTTAAAGTTAAACACATTGAAGTTATTAATAAATATAATACTTTTGTATTTAAATACATCTTATGTTAAAGTTAAACCGTTGGATGTTTGGAGATTTAGCTGGAGACATCTAATTTAAATACATCTTATGTTAAAGTTAAACGATAAATTAGCTATTTTGTTTATGGCAGGTTACGAGATTTAAATACATCTTATGTTAAAGTTAAACTTCGTTGCGGTTATGGAAAGTTGCCAACACAAAAAGAATTTAAATACATCTTATGTTAAAGTTAAACATCTTTTTTGGGAGTTGATTTTTTATGCATTTTTAATTTAAATACATCTTATGTTAAAGTTAAACAGCAGATACAATTTTAGAAAATTTTGCAAATACAGAATTTAAATACATCTTATGTTAAAGTTAAACGGCTTGTAATAGAAATGTATTTAGTTTTAGACAAAATTTAAATACATCTTATGTTAAAGTTAAACATTCGACATAATCGCGCTAGAGGCTCACACTCTATATTTAAATACATCTTATGTTAAAGTTAAACTCTTTTAAATTTCCTTTTAGCTCTTCTAATTCGTTATTTAAATACATCTTATGTTAAAGTTAAACATGTATTATGAGTGCACATTAAACGGTAATAAAAAATTTAAATACATCTTATGTTAAAGTTAAACCTGACAACTTTGAAAAATACAGGTATAGGAGGAAATTTAAATACATCTTATGTTAAAGTTAAACATTATTTAATCCTACCATTTGCAAATCTAATGCACCATTTAAATACATCTTATGTTAAAGTTAAACAAAAATCATACAGCAAAAAGAACAAAAAGATTACTATTTAAATACATCTTATGTTAAAGTTAAACGTCATGAAAGGATCGGCTGGAAGTGGAAAATCAGTATTTAAATACATCTTATGTTAAAGTTAAACTTTTATTTTTTCATTTGCTGATGTCCTTTGAGCTAAATTTAAATACATCTTATGTTAAAGTTAAACAATGGAAAGACAAATTATTAGTCCAACAAAAAAGCCATTTAAATACATCTTATGTTAAAGTTAAACCTTTTGCAGTTGTTACAACCATATCAGTTGCAATTCCATTTAAATACATCTTATGTTAAAGTTAAACTTTCATATATCCTGCTGATTGTAGTTTAGCAAGTAAATTTAAATACATCTTATGTTAAAGTTAAACTGTTGCAATTGCTTGACTCATTTTTTCAATAACAAAATTTAAATACATCTTATGTTAAAGTTAAACGGCAAGGAAGAAACTTATATAACATACCAAAACATATTTAAATACATCTTATGTTAAAGTTAAACACATTTTTTTATAATTTGCTTTTTCAAGATTATTTCATTTAAATACATCTTATGTTAAAGTTAAACATAAACAAAAAAAGAAAGTTATATTGTATAGTTAATTTAAATACATCTTATGTTAAAGTTAAACTTAATCACATTCTTAGTAAAAAAAGACCTTCTACAATATTTAAATACATCTTATGTTAAAGTTAAACAAAGGTTCTAGGTGGACAAGTTGGTTGTGTATACCTATTTAAATACATCTTATGTTAAAGTTAAACCAGATAACTTTAAATCAATTTTAAACTCTTTATTTTATTTAAATACATCTTATGTTAAAGTTAAACTGATTTACTGTGTGTTTGTTTTGCCTAAATTGTGATTTAAATACATCTTATGTTAAAGTTAAACCTAAGAAATATAATACAACATATCAAGAACTAGCCAATTTAAATACATCTTATGTTAAAGTTAAACTTTTGGGCAGGAGTTTATGCGAATAGAAATTGGTAATTTAAATACATCTTATGTTAAAGTTAAACGGAAAAGCATATACACCAACAAAAACAAAAAATTAATTTAAATACATCTTATGTTAAAGTTAAACATAAAGACATACTTGATATATTAATTCAAGATACTTATTTAAATACATCTTATGTTAAAGTTAAACTAGATGAAACTAAAAAAGTAAATGAAAATTTAAAAGAATTTAAATACATCTTATGTTAAAGTTAAACCAATAGATTGTAAAGTATCTATTGAAAATAATAGTGCATTTAAATACATCTTATGTTAAAGTTAAACGTTAGTACTATTTCTAATGCACTCATATCTTGAATTTATTTAAATACATCTTATGTTAAAGTTAAACATATCCACATTTTCTTTTTGTAATTTTGCATTTTCATTTAAATACATCTTATGTTAAAGTTAAACTAATTTGTTTGTCATTTTTTTTGTGTCTATTTTTATTTAAATACATCTTATGTTAAAGTTAAACGAAATAACAGACATAGGCAAAGTAGCAATAACACCAATTTAAATACATCTTATGTTAAAGTTAAACTGGAACAAACAATAATTGTTATAGTATTATTCAGCAATTTAAATACATCTTATGTTAAAGTTAAACCTAATATTATTCTCCAGCGTCTTGTTAATCCCTCAAATTTAAATACATCTTATGTTAAAGTTAAACTTTTAAACTTTAGTGACATTATAGGTTCATTATCATAATTTAAATACATCTTATGTTAAAGTTAAACTGCAAGATGTAAAAAAGCAAGTAGAAAAAGTAAAAAAATTTAAATACATCTTATGTTAAAGTTAAACTAACGCCACTACTGGCATCTTCTTTATACTTATACACCATAAATCCCAAACAATCAATATCTTTCCAACATTTTTTCCAGCTAATTACTATTTTTCAAACCTTCGATTTTTCAAGCATTTCTGTAATTCCCTTGGAAAATTCTTTTTTATATAAATATGTCTTCAGTATTCTTATCTGCTGTTCCTAATGTTGTTTCGCCTATTTTTTTGAAATCCATTATTTTGATTATTGAAATAAAATCTTCTTCTTTGTTTATTATCTTTTTTAGTTCATTTTCTAGCTCTAATATTTCTGAATTTGTTAAAGGTCCTCTGAATACTGATTTTTGCCAGTGATTTAAATACTTTTTACATTTTTTAAAAACCTTGTTAACTCTTTTTACTCCTACATCATAAAATAAAAAAACATAATTATAATTAATATTCTTTGCCATATTTGAAAATTCCTCCGTTTCTCCGCTTCTATTCCTTTTTTTCTATATCGAACGGTATAAATTCTTTTCCTTCTGTGATAAATTTTATCAATTTATATCCATCTAATCTTATAGCATGTTTATATGTAATTTTTCTTTTTAATACAGGATGTTCAAAAGTTTGGTTTAACCTATCTTCAAAAGCAGAAATAAAAATTTTCTTTCCTTCATCATTCAATAATGAATAGTTTAATTTAGCATTAAAGTGTTTTTCTACTTTTATTTTCTTATTATTTACCAAATCAAATATAGTTTTATAAACCACTACAGGTTTAAATACTTCTGATAAATCTAGACTTAATGAAAATCTAGCTTCACTTGGCTCGTGTAAAAATGATATTGATTGATCTAAATGAGTATTATAAATTTCTGATATTGTTTTTGTATATAATAATGTATTACCAAATGATATCAACGCATTCATTGGATTGTCTGGTGGTCTTTTTACTCTTTTATTTATTATAAAATCTTCTGGTAGAAAAAACTTAAAAGAATCGTAAAATTCTGCCCAAATTTTTCCTTCAACAGATAAAACTTGTTTGATATCTTTCGCCTTGCTTAATAGTTTTTCAACATCTTTATTACAAAAATCTATAACAGGCTTTATTTCTTTAACACCATGTCTGTAATAATGATATAATATAGATTTAATATTTTGTGCAATTCCTTTAACAAAAGCTTTTGCAATCTCGATTCTATAATTTTGAAATGTTTCAACTTGTTTTACGATCAATCTACCACTTATTAAATTCTCTTTAGGATAAAATGTACCAATATAATTTCCATAATAATTGAAAAAATGAACTATTATTCCAGCAGTTGCTAATATGTCTAATAATTTAGTAGAAATGGTAACATCATTAAAACAATATAGCTCTTTTACTTTTTCTATTGGTAAATAAAAATTTCCACTTTCATTTTTAAATTTTATACTGAAATCACTTCTGGTAAAGTCCCCTTTTGAAAAAATATACTTACTTTCTGATTTCATTTACATCACATCCTTATATATAACAATATTCATAATATGCACATTTACTGCACTTCTTGTCATTTTCTACATTAGGTACATTCGTGCTATTTATTAATACTTCAATTTCATTTAAGCATTGATTTAGCTCCTTTTCAGTAATATCATCTAGTACTATTTTTTCTATCTTTTCATTTTTATTTTTTTCTTTGCATACCAATCTTCCTTCTTTTTTTACACCTTTATCTGCTAAATTTTTTAAATAAAATAATAATTGCATTCGTGCAGCTTGTACATCAGCATCACTTTTTTTAAATTCTTCAATATACTTATCTGTTATCTTATCTAAAACCATATTGTCATATTTAATTTCAGTATTTTTGCCATCTTTTGCTCTTATTTCATGTAATACTCTACCAATTCTTACATCTTCAGAATTATCTTCCATATTTATTCTATTAGCAAATAAATAACATTGGCGTTTGCAATGAAAATAATAATTAATTATAGTTCCTGTTATTTTCATAAAAATAGACCATCCCCATTTCCTAGATATTTTGCTCTATTAAATCTTCCGTTTTCAATATAATCCTCACCATTTTCTATATAATACATATTTCCAAATTGTTCGCCTTCTATAATGTTTGTATCTTTAGAATAAATTGTATACATAAATAAACTCATTTTTTCAGCTATACTTGATAATTTTATTTTCTTTTCTGCATATCCCAAAGAATCATCTAAGTAAATAGATTTATACTCTTCAAATACATCACATCCTTTTATTTTCGAACCATTATAATCAATTGTGTAATTAAGAAATAATTGTATTGAATCATCTTTTCTTATTAATTCCATTTTCTTTTGAATTTTTTTATAATTAATATATTTACAATTATCAAAGAAGTTTTCTATATTTTCATTAGTGTATTCTTCAGACTTTTCGTATATTTTTGTTAATACTTTGTTGTAAAATTTATCAAATTCTTTATTCTTTAGCCATTGTCTAACCTCTTCTTTTTCCAAACTAAATTCTAGTCTATTATCACTTTTGTAAACTCCCCTTGCATCATCCATATTATAAAAATACGCAATACAATTTTTCTTTTTGCTAGATCTGTTTATTCTTCCTATAAACTGCTCTTCTCCATCAATAAATGATATGTCTTTAAAACCAATGTCCATATCTATATCAACACCTGCTTCTATTGTTTGAGTTGCAACAATAATAATTGGTTCATCTTGCTTGCTCATTTTTATTATTTCATTTCTTCTATATTTGTTATCATCCCCAGTTAAAATTTGAACATTATCCGCTTCATTAGATAATAATTTATACAATTCATCAGCTGTATCTTTTTTTATACACTCAACTAAAACCTTTTTATCTTTATGCATAATAATAAATTTTATAAGCTCTTCCTTTGCTATCTTTTTACCTAATAAATCAAAATTTAAAATAACTCTATTTTTAAAAATTTCATTTTGATAATACTTATTTGTATTTTGTATTAAGGCATAAAATTTCGCAAAACTATTATTCAAAACTTCGCTATTTTGGTTATCTTTATTAAGTAAATTATCTAATCTTGGTAATGTAGCTGACATTATTACAAATTTTATATTTAATAAGCTTGAATACTTACTAAACATTTCAATCATTTCTCTCCATATTTTGTTAGAGTATGCTTGAATTTCATCTATAACAATTACACTATCAATTAAGTGATATAAGCCATAATTTGGCTCTTTGCCTGTTCCAAACAATGTATTAAATAAATTAACATGTGATGTTATAATAATAGGAAAATGTTTAAATACATTTTTTATATAAAATTGCTCATAATCTAAATTTTCGTTTATATCCTTAACCATAGAAGATACTGAATTTATAACCATATAATCGCTAAATTTATCAAAATAAGAGCCAAATGTATTATCTGTTTGCTCAATAATAGCATTAAATGGAAATATGTATTGTATTGATTTTATATTAGGATTATTTTTATATAGAATTTTAGCAATATTAATTGCCATATTTGTTTTTCCAGCACCAGTTGGAGCTTCTATATAAAAAATATCATTATTTATATTTTTTAATAAATTGTGCTCTGCCTCTAAAAATATGTCACTTCTTAATTTATTGATACCAGAAATATCTTTTTCTTTATTTTCGTATTTTCTGATAGACTTAATTAAATCAGAGTTATCATATTTATCAAATAAATTATCATTTTTATCTGTATCAATTGGGACAGTATTCCCAGTCATATATTCATATGTAGCATAAAAATCAGCACTAACTAAACATGAGTATAAAACTTTACACAATATGTATAAACTTATTGAATTAATTTCAAATCTATCAAAGAATTTTTTTACACTGTTTGTATTTAAATGGATTTCATATAATTCATCTGAGCCATCAAATATTTGAGGAATATTTTTTCCTTTAATTGCATCTGCAAGCTCTGTAATGCTTTCTAAATTTGTATGGTGTCTAGATATAATATATCCAAAATAGTATACTGCGTAATATAATAAAATTTTAGATTTTCCATCTATATTTTCTTCATTAATATTTTTTTGCATACAATCTATATAAATACGCGCTGATAATGCTGCATGTGTACTATCTTTGAATTTTGGTGTTAACCCTAAATCATTCAGCATCTTATCTTTTTGAAATAACGGATTAATTTTTCCAGCATCATGATAATAAATTGCAGATTCAAAATACTCATATATTATTTTTGCAATTTCTTCTTCCACACCAAATGCATCTTTAATGATACCTATAACTTTATCATCTAATTTTTTATATTTTTCCATTTTTTTATAATACATATATGTTAACTTTAAATGAGAAGAGAGCAGCTCTTTTTCGCAGTTGCTCTCTTTTCTATGTGCATAATATGTATATTTATTATCATTTATAATTTCATCTATATATTTGCTTTTCATACACACTACCTCTAAAAATAATAAATTATTTTACCATTTACCAAAAATAAATCCGAATTTTTCTTTATTTTCAAAGATTTATTTGTAAAAATAAATTGTCTAAAATTTGTATATCCAATTTTTTCA
The DNA here is from genome assembly GCA_934167365.1 of uncultured Clostridia bacterium. Classification (GTDB taxonomy): domain Bacteria; phylum Bacillota; class Clostridia; order TANB77; family CAG-508; genus CAG-492. The sequence goes on along the minus strand of CAKPKU010000002.1, from coordinate 43,183 downwards.
TTTAGCTTAGTTGGATTTACTTCTGTATATTCGTATTCTTTGTCCTTTTTTCCTGTAAAATTCCAGGCAAACATTTCATCAAAGTCATCAATATAATCTGCTAATATATCTTTGTCAAAAATACTATCGATTTTTTCACTATTACTTTTGCTTTCAATATTGAAAACTTCTACATTTTTAATATTGGCAAAATGGTCGTTTTTTCCAATATATGGAATATATTCACATTTACGATTTAATAAATATTCTTTTATTTTATTATATTCATCTGAATTATTATCCATTATATAAATATCCCACTTTGGATTTTCCAAGCATTGCTCTTTTACAATTAAATTATTACCTTGCTCTTGTGAGGCATATCCAACTGAATTATTAAAACTTTGAATTTTCTTTTTGAAGTTTTTATTATCTATATATGGAACAATAGCAATTTTTAAATTACAAAGTCTTGAATAAAATTCTGGTAGCTCTTCAACATCTTCTTTTAAACATTTTTTTAATGAATAATAGTTATATCCATTTAAGCCAATAATTGCTCCTAAAATACCGTAGATCATTATTTTATGAGGAAAAGTATATGTATAATAAGTTTCATTACTATCAGGCTTTTTTATAATTGCCATTCTAGAAGATAACTCAAATTTTATTGTTTCTAGCATATAAAATCCTCCTTTTTAAAATAAATCTTTTACATCTGCTATTGCTAAATCTCCTTCTAACTCTGTAGTATTATAGTATATTTCTACTTTTTCTATTTCTTTTTTTACTTCATCTTTATTTAAAATTTGCATTAATTCAGATAAATCGATAATGTCTTTTTCTTCACCTTTTTTGAAATTTATATATTCATCTAAATTTGCTAAATATAATTTGCTAGATTCTTTGCATTCTACAAATATAGCAAGTTCGTTTTCACATCCAGCTTTGCTATTTGTGTTGTATGCTGTTGCTGCTACTAAGCATCCTTCTTTAAATGCATCATATGCTTCTTTCGTGTAGCCTTCTAGTCCATCAATTTCGTTTGTGTAAATATTGTAATTTTCTGGATTTACAGAAAATGGGTAAAAATAATGTGCTTCGTTTGATACTATTTTTTTACCAATAGATGTGTTTTTTGCATCTTCTTTTTTAGCATCTGTAAATGGTGATAATATTTCTATTGTTTCTGTAGTAGAATCTTCATATTTGTTAAATCCTTGTCCAATTTGTACTGCACCTGTTATACTAATGTTATTTTTTTCTTCAGCAAAAGTTGCTCCAAAGTTTTGAACATCAATTGCAGAAAATAAATCTTTTATAAGCTCTTTTTTATCTTTAATATCTTTAACTTTTTTTCCAAATAATTGTTCAAATCTTTCTGCTAAAGTTCTTGCTTGAATGTTATCCTTTTCATTTTTGTATGATTTTACATATAAAACTTTTTTATTTTCAGCTTCCCACATTTTTTTAATTGGATATTTAAAAGCTTTATCACTACCAAAAATTGTACCATCAGATGTTGTTTTTGGTCTTCCTGTAAAATCTGCATTCCAATTGGCCATTTTGCTTTTAATTCCAATTACTCCATAAACTCTATTTTTCATATTAATCTACCTCCACGTTCTATTTATCTTCTTTTTTTGTATAAAACATATTGCTTGAAAGCATTCCTGCTAATATTAAATCTTTATTATCTTTAACACTAGTATCTGGCTCTTGTAATAATAATTGAGAAAATATGTTGTTAAATCTATCATCTTGTAAATATAGCTCATAATTATATTTTTCGTATAAACATCTAAGCTCATCTTTTAATTTTTTTAAATTTCCAGCTTTTACAAATGGTGCTGTCATATCTTGTGTTAGTTTTGAAGCCTTGCTTTGAGTTAACAAGTAAAAAGCTATTTGTCCAGCTAAAAAGTAATACTGTTCATCAGTTTGTATTGTTTTATTATCTTGCAAAATTTTGAAACACTCCTCTTGTACATTGTTAATTTTCATTTCTTCATCAACCTCTCCTTCTTTACAAAAGTACTTTTTATATGCAATCCATAAATTCATTGTATTTATTGAATTAAATGGATTAGATATGTATTGTTTATTTTTCTCTAATTCTTCAATAATAGTATTTTCAATTAGATACACTCCAAATTTATTTAAATTATGAACAAAATTTGTTTCATCTTCTTTTTGAAATAATTCAAAAAATATTGTTGCATTCTGCTTTAAAAAATCCTTTTTCCAATTAGATATTGCTATTGATTTTGAAACTTTATTTTCAAAATCATAATAAGAATCTCTTAAATAATTTTTTTCAGATTTACTATTATTAGCAATCCATGTATTACTTGTATAAAACTCAAGACCATATATATTTTCAGTTTTAAATTCATTGCCTACTTTGCGGATTGTATCATTAACAACAAATTTTCTGATTTTCGTAGTAAAATTGGTTATGTATTGAAAATCGTCAACTCTTGCTACGCCATTGTTTCCTGCTACTTTTATCAAATATAAATCTTTATTTAATATATCACTTTTTTCAGTAGCAATACCCTTGAAATCCCATTCTCTTGGTAATTTTAGTACTGTTTCGCTAACACCATTATTGTATAACCATTTATACATATTATTTAAGATATTAACGTCTTCTTTTGATATTAAAGAGCTTACTTTATATGGTGTAGATTTTAATTCTAGATATGGTTTCTTTGAATTTAGTCCATAATTATAGTTATTTACACCATAAATTTCATCATCGACTTTAATATTGTTGCTATTTGTATTAAATAATTTTAGTGTTAAATATATATTTGCGGCTTTTATATATTCATCATATCCTTCTTCTAAAAATATTTTTATCCAAGTTTCTTTTGGTTTATCTTCCTTCATGAAGTCTGAATATACTAAAGAAAAAGCATTTATCATTTTGCTTTTAGCTTTTTCTAGCTCTTCTTTATTATAAAACTCACTTAATAATATTTTTTCTTCCTTAGAGCTTCCTAACTTTCCTAAAGATTCGTAATATTTGTTAATTCCCTTTTTAAATATTTCTAGATTAACAGAATCTTTGCTATTGTCGGAATTGCATAAGCCTTCTACAAATTTATTCTTGAAAAACAACGTATATATATTGTTACTGCATATTTTTTTTAGCATTGAATATTTTGTTTTTCCAATAACTTCTGTATATCCTGTGTCAATTGCTTTATTTGAATTTAAATATTTACTATAAAAATCTCTTACTTTTAAATATTTATACAATTCATAATCATCACTTTCATTATCCTTATTAACAATCAATCGTTGTAAAGTTCCATCTTTTTTTGCTAAATAGTAATATCCAGCATCCATTTTGTATGAATCTAAAACAACTTTATCATCTTTAAATATTTGTTTGAATGTTTGTATTAAGTCATATGTCATTTAATAAAACACCTCCTTGCTTTTTATTTAGCTTTACAGAAACCGAAGCCTTCTGCATTTTTTTCTAGTAGTCCTACTGATAGTATTAGATATGCCAGATTTTGTGAAATTGGATCATCTTTTACCTCTATTTCAAATTTATATCCTAGAATATTTATATTTTTGTATGGTATTTTTATTGGTTTGTTGTTAGTTTGTTTTATTGATTTTATGAAATCCATATCTATTTTTTCGTTGTATAATTGGTTGTACTTTTTTTGAGCATTTGCTAATATTCGCTCTTTTACCCAATTCATATCATTGTTTATTAAATAATCACCTTTGTTTGATGTTATTATAGCTGGTGTTAGAGTGGCTAAAGTACTAATTTTTCTTTGAGTACTGCTTTCTAGGTCACTTACAATTACTTTAAATTCCTCGTTTTGAAAGTTATTTAATACTTGTTTTATTTTTAGACCTAATTTAAAGTCAATTGTTCGTATTTGAAATGTGTAGATGTTTCCAGCTTTATATACACCATCTTTTTCTATTGGGTATAAATTACAAAAAACATAATTTTTATATCTGTTTTCTTCGTGCAGTTGTTTTAATGTTTGATCTTTTAGCATTGAAGCTGATATTAATTTAGATATTTTTTCATAGTTTTCAAATGTTTTTGTATCACTTTTTAATAATACAGCTACTTTTATATTGTAATATTGCATATATTGTGCCTCCTTTTTTTACTTTGTGGTTAATTTTTCTATTTGTATTAAATATTAAAACATATAAAAAATCAATAGGTTATATATTCTTTTCAACTAAATTAAATCAAAAAATGTCGAATATTGCAATGATAATCATGTTGCAATATTCGACATTTTTCGACATTCAAAATTGTTTAATAACTGAAATAACATAAATCTACTGTGGTTTTTCTCAATGCATTTACTATAAGAATTGCTTATAGTTTTCGTCCACTTTAGTGAACTTTTTTACTTTTCGTCATCATTGTATGTAATTATGAATTGAATTTTTTACCTTTTACATATTATATAATCAATCCAACAACCAATCGAGTACATTAATTTTTCTTATACCATTGTAAGATGTTTCTGTATCTATATCCATTGTTAATAAAAATTTAGGATAATGATCCAATAACCTAAGCTCTGTATTCTTTGTCAAGTTTTTGCAGTAGTGTTGCAAAAACTTTGTTTTTTATATATTTTTTTGCATTTTAGAATTTTATTCGTGTTAATTCTTTATTTTATATCCCATTTATAATAGTGTCTTAACAAATAATTATAATTGTTATTTTCAAATTTTTATATTATATTTTTTTACAAAGTTATAACCATCCGTTAAAAATCCTAATAACGTCATCATCACCCATCTCAATATATCTAAACAATTCCTTTATCATTCCTTTATAAATCTTACATCTATAATTTTCATTAGCTCTAGAAAATATATTGTTTTCTTGAGCCAGATTTATTACTGGACAAGTTCCGCAATATGGCATATATACACAGCTATGACATTTTGTTAAACACTCTAAACAAGAAGAAACACAAACTGTTTTAGCTGAATCGCTTGTTACTAAATCGTTATATGTATTTTCATAAACATTTCCAACTTTAAAACTGTCATTACCCATTTCAGCTAGCATTCTGCCTTCATCACAAGTATAAATATTACCATCGTAATAATATGCTAACTGTCCGATTGCACCACCACAAGGAGATCGTAACTCCATGTAATTTACAGGTTCATTTGCTAATATTTTTTTCTGTTTTTTGTACATTCTTATTTTATCATTAACACAATTTCACGCTGTCTATTATTAACTAATTCTTTATTGGCTTTTATAAGTGTTTTTTTGCCGTTATTATCTTGAACTAGCAATTTAATTTTTTTATGCATCTATTAAACTATTATAATACGTAAAGATATCCTTTTTTGTAATAATATTATTTGAAGGCTCTATGCTGCTAATATTATTACGTGCATTTATCCAAGGTAATTCTTGATGTGTCATATATTCAAGTTGATCAGCTGAATATTTTTCAAATGTATTCCATACATCATTTAAGAAGCTTTTTAAATCATCATTTTCTAGATTTTGCTCTTTTGTTTGTGATACTTCATTCCAACCACTACTTTTATATTGTTTATACAAACTTGGAAATACAGGACCGTGAATCCATGCTTCAGGTTGCTCATCGAATAATGTATTTTCGATATTATCAGAGCTTTGATTATTTAATGCAATAAACCATACATAATATACTAGTTTTTGAATTTTCTTTGGAGTTAAGCCCCTTTTTGACAAAAAGAATTCAGATATTGTTACTGCATTTATGATTTTCATATGACACCTCCTTTAATTTTTAATAAATTTATCATTTCTCTTATTATATTATTTGATGAATTCTGTGTATATATATTTTTTTATGAAAAAAACCATATAAAAGTTCGACAAAAATTGACAAAATAATAGATTTTATAAACCATTGACAAAATAATATCAATTAACCATTTCTCGATAGTTGTAGTATTGGTTTAATAGAGTTAAGTGTATTTATGATATTGCTATAATAGGAATGACTTATATTTATATGAATATTAATGTTTCAGTAATCTTATTTTTTATCTTTTTGTTCATTTTCGTGGACAGTTGTACTTAACATATCTGGATGGTGTAATTTTTTTATATTGTATTTTCAATTTAAATATCATATAATAGTTAACAGAGAAAAGAGCTATGCCCTTTCCTCATTATTGGTTATTTTATTATATTTTGGACATCCTCATCAATTTGATTCTTCATTTGACTTAAAATAGATTCTTTAAATTTTCCAAAAAAATTGTGCTTATTTAATAAATAATCATTACATATTTTATTTATATAATTCGATAATTCATCTTTTATTTTTATCTTTTTTTCAACTATAAGATTAAAATTATTTACATCAATTACACCTAAATACAAGAATCTCTCAAATTCACCGATATCAATAATCCAATACAATCCATTAGAATATACATTATCTTTAGTTTTTTTTATAATTATATCAATTAAGTTTTTTTCTAAATACATATTGTCATATGTTAAACATATTCTTATAATTGTTTTACCATTTCCATCAATATTATAATTTTTTAATTGACTAAAACCTTTTTCTATATTTCTCTTCATATAAGTTTTTAATGCTTTTTCTGACTCTTCATAATTAATATATTTAGTAGATTTTAATAATATAGCCGATTTTTGTTCAACAATGAAAATATAATTTCCAATTTCTATTTTCCAATCTGGTTTTTCCTCATGATCTTCTTGTATTTTTTCATAATTTATCTCATATTCATCAAGAATATTTTGTAAATAAACTTCAAAACATTTTCCAAAAAAAGATGGAAACCTTCTATCCTTCTTATTTCGTTGGTAATAATAGTCTTTTACTGTCCAATATAATATTTCAGAAAAACTATACATAAAGGCATATATATTAGCTATAATATAACAACCTCTTTCTTTGGAAGTTTTTACTATTGGATATGACTTTAACATAATATAATCTGTTTGATTTCTATAAAACTCATAATCATTCGAATAATATTCAAGAACCTTATATATTTGTTCTTTTTTTTTCGAAAAAAAACCATATTTAGTTAACACATCCATAACCACATTTAGATTGCTTTCATTAAATTCTATACTACCTACTAGTAATATAATAATACTTTCATAAAATTCACTATACTCAAATCCAGTAATTTTTTTAAATTCCTTTGTGAAATCAATATAATTTGGATTCTTTTCTAATTTTTCTTTACATATTATGCATATTAAATAATATAATCTATTAAATTTTTCTATTGGTCTTATATTTTGATAATCAAATTGTTCATTTGCTAAACACTGAAAGTAATAATCTTTATTATCTTCTGTTATCTGACTTTTCTTACTTTTCAATATGAAATCCTTTAGTTTTCTCTTTTTTGAAAGTAACTCAATTAATGAATTATCATTTAAACTTTTTCCTCTATAATTATTACTGTATTTAATTATGTCAAAACCTAACTCAACTAGCTCCCATTGACCCACTCCATCTCCAATTATTCTTATCGAATGGTCTTATTTTAGAATATCCTCAAATTTTGAAATTCCATTATCTCCATTTGTATATGCATAATAAGACAATTTACCTAAATATTCTATTGATTCTTTTGCTTTGAATCTTCTAACCAACTGTTCATATTCATTTTGTTCATTAAATAATTTTAAATTCATAACAAGTCTCCTTTTTTTCTATTTTAATACTTCCATTGATAAAGTCATATTATAGAATTTTCTATACTATATCCTCTTCTAACTTATTCCTTCTACATTTCATCATACAACTCCATTAAATAATTAACAAATTCAAATATTCTATTTCATCAAATTTATTGAATGAAAAGAATTGAATATTAGACATGAAAAATCAGCATTAATAAAAAAATTATAAATTAATTTATTAAAAAAATTGTTAATGTCAATATAAAAATGTACAAAATCTCGAAAATAAGAATGCACAAAATTGTACATTCTTATTTTATCATTAGCAGCTTATTATCTCTATAAACTTTTTTTCTCATTGCTTATATGAAACTCCTGTACTAAATAACCATTTTCATTATTTACTAAAAATTTTGATGATACTAAATCTGTTAGAACTAATCTGCTTACTTTATCATAAATACATTCATCATCTTTATCAATTACTTTTAAGTATTCCATATCATCAGGCATCAAGAAGTTCAACATTTCCAAATATTTAACAAATCCCCCTCATCTAACTTGAAACTAAATTATCACTTTCCTCCTGCCCTTTATTTATACGCTTTCTTTTGACTAAATTGATTAAACAATATTTCTTATATGGAATTATATATTATTTTATATTTCTAACTCATTGCACATATATATTTTTATCCATCCACTCTCTAGTATTTTTACTCAATTTACTATAATAATCAGTATCAATAATTTTTCTGCCATTTATCATAATATCACAAATAAAAGCTTTATCTACACAACTATTTTCTATAGAATACTTCTTTTCATCTATAAAAAAAACTTCACTAATGCTTTTCTTTTGACCAAACAATTCTTCTAATGTTTCATAATATGCTGTTGTACTTATACTTTTTATTTCATTATCATTCTTTCTAATATTTTTCATTTCATCAATTACTTCTGATAATACAAATTCAATATTGATATACTCATTTTCCTTTAATTTAATTCCAGTTAATTCATATTTCACATTTTTAATTCTTAACCAATTTTCACTATTTCTTTCAATAATATCCAAATCTCTCATTTTTTCTTCTCCTCCAGTAATATTAAATACAAAATTACTTATTGGTAATTCAATATTCCAGTATATTATAAAGTAACTTTTTTGCAAAATCTGTCGTAATTTGTCGTAAAAACAAAAAAACATAGACTTTTTATTTCCAGTTTTTTTCCAAAACATTTTTTTATACATGCTATATCATTATCTTTTAGTTTAGAATTTTCATCATAATCTGTTACACCAGTTATTGTTTCAGTTTTATATTCATCTTTTAGATTATACAAATCCTTACAATATGTTTTTAATTCAAACATAAATAAGTTATTATATTAATTATTTTTGCTTTTTAATATTCCTCATTTTTCAAAAAAGCCAAACGCTTTGAACACATTATATAATAAATTAGCAATTGTAATGTATTTTTACTTGTAATGTTTCCTGATAAAACCTAAAAATCCCATAAAGTATCTTCTGTTAGAAAGTTTCCATCGCCACTGCTAATAACATCAATGTACCCACCTTCAAATTTAAAACGATTTTTAAAACTCCATTATCACTTTTTTCGAAATTGCAAATTTTTTTGGTGGTATGTAACCTCCTTTGGATTGTTTTATAGTGTTTATTCGCTGTGTTACTGATGACATCTTCTGCCTCATTATTTGTTATGAATTTTATTACTTTATTTAATATACAAAAAAATGTTAAAGATTGCAATAATAATCATGCCGCAATCTTTAATTTTTTATTTACCATGATTTAAATTCATTGAAATGCTCTTTAATTTTTCTAATAAGTCATTTAGATTCATATTTTTTATTCTATCTCTTGAGTGAATTTCTTTGACTCCATCTATTAATTTATTAAAATTTTCTAAATCATTAGAAAAAAGCTCTTCTAAATTAGAAAAGCTATATACCTCCTCTAATGCTTTATAAAAATAAATTATATCTTTTGATTCAGATTTTTCCAACATATCTATTACTTTTTGTATATCTAATAACGCAAGAAATTTTTTTCTTGATGCTATCATCCCTTTTTCTTTTGAACAAAAATCATATAAATTTTCTCCCCACTCATTTCCTTGTATTAAATAATTTAATTTATACAATGGTTTTTGTTTTTCAATTTCCTGTATAATTGGCTCTACAACTTTATTATATTCAATACAGTCTTCACTATTTCTAAAATAGAATCCAAAATCATCAAATTCATTATCGCAGATTTCTCTATTAGATATATTATATTTCATTGATTTTATAGCATCTGTCAAATAATCTTCAGAAAATCCAATGTTTTTTAGTGTAATTAATATCATAATAATTTTAGAATAAACTTCCATAGAATATTTATCTTCCCTTAACTTTTTTTTCAATAACTCTAAATTCTTCTCAACATCTTCATCTTTCAAAAATATATAACTCATATATAAAACATTAAGAGGATCATTTGGATTATCATTTTTATCAATTAAAGTCTTTATGTATATGTTAAATTCCTTATTTAACAATTTTTTATCAAGAGTATTATACATTATAAAATTTCTCATGGATTTAAAAAAACTATGTTCATATTCAAATAAAAAATCATTATATGTACTATTTTTTATTTGAATACGAATTCCTTTTTTATAAATAATGCATTCTTCTAAATATATTATCAACATCTTTTTCATAGCATTTTGATAATATTCTTCATTTTTTATATTAATACATTCTACAATTTCATTAAACTGTAATATCATTGACCTTAATGTACGGACATTAAAATGTTCATATTCTTCTATCTTCTTTAAAATATCATTTTTGCATTCTTTTATTATTACTTTTGTTCTTTCACTCAAGTTAATATCTGCAACTATATTTGATATTATATCATCATAATCAGTTCTGTAATACATTGTACAACCTATTACTTTTTCTTTTATATGTTTATATTCATTACTTTCGTTAAAAATTTCTTCTGATTTATCAAATAGTTCTTTTATAGTTATATTTCTATTATCTTTTTTAGTGTTTTCTTCTTCATCACTTATTATTACTTTACTATTAAGTGCCACTAATAATTTTTGCTCAATATTGTTATATAATCTCATCTTGGACATTTCCTTTTGATTTGCTACTAATATACATTTGCAATCTCTATTTTCAACATAGTTATTTATATAACCTAATATAATATTTAATTGAATATTACATCTTTCTAAATCATCTAATATTAGAACACAATCGTTTAACATTTTTGTACTTCTTAAGATGTTTACGACATTACTTCTGGTGATTTCTGGTAATTTAATTTCTAACTTATTTTCTATAACTTCTTTTGTAGTTTCTGCTAAATTCCAAAAGAAATTTCCTCCTTTTTTCACAATACTCATTACTCTATTTTCTGGAAAAATTTCTTCTAAAATTTGCATATATATTTTTTCTTCTAAATTTTTTATATTTTCTATTCCATATAATGAAACATATATTGCTTTTTTTCCATTTACATTTATTTTTGGTATAACATATTTTTTTATAAAATATGTCTTTCCACATCCCCATTCACCATCTATTAAAAATGCATAATTAGACATTGCATTATTTGTATATTTCATTATTTGTTTTAAGATTTCTTCTTTTGATGCTATTTCCATAATAATTATTACACCTCTCTTCTTGTTAATATTTTAAAACTTTTAATGCAAAATCTTATCCAATATTTCCTGATATTCATCTATACAAATATACTTATCAATATCTTCACCTAATGCAACTAGCTCAACAATTTTATATGGCTTTAGTCCTTTGCTTAAATTATTTATATCATCTGTAAAGTTTTCTTTTCTATAATAATCTTCAAGCTCTCCTTTTTTCATAACAAATATATATTTTTTATACAATCCTTCTATAAAAGCTACCATTTCTTTCTTTAATTCTTCATTCAAGTCATTAAGTTTTACTTTTTCATATATTCTTTGTCTAAAATCTGACCATACTGATTCTAAATCATCATTATATTTTTTCTCTGATATAATCTTTTCTGCAACTTCTACTAATTTTTTCCAATCTAAACTACCAATTGCCTTTTTGGCTTTTCCGCTACATTTCAATTTTTCTGGTATTTTAGTTTTTATTTCATTCAATTTATTATTGTCTTCTTCATCAATTAATGGTGATAATTCCCTATATAATATATCATAATCAGCAATAATATAATTTTCAATATTTAAATCATTTAATACCTTTCTATATATGTCAAAATATGATTTTCCTCCAACTTTTATAATTGAAATATCTCTACTATTTAATATATTTTTTCCATATAAATGTTCCACAATTTTAGGAATTAATATATATTCTTCTCCCTCAACCAAAATAACTTTATCAGCAAAAAACATTTCTGCATTTTTATATATTAGCTCTGTTTTTAATTTTTGTAGCTGTTTTAAATCATATTGATTAACATTTATCTTGCTTTTTTTGGTTCCCTCTTCACCCTTTTTTATAACATTTATATTTTCTATATCAACATCTTCCACAAACTCTTGAGCGTGTGTTGTTACAATAATTTGATTTTTTATCACGCTATCAATCTCTAAAAAATCCTTTAAAATACCTGATAACATTCTTTTCGCATGTGGATGTAAAAAAAGTTCAGGTTCTTCTAATATAAGTAATGATGATTTATTAAATGTTTTACAATATAATTTAAATAATTCTATTATAATTAGGCTCTGCAACCCACTTCCTTTATTTTCTAAAGGTGTTTCAACACCATCATTTATATATAGCCTTATATTTTTATAATAATCTTCCTTTTTGTTTTCTAACATGTTTATATCAACATTTATATTCATTAAGCTTAAAGCATGTGATAATTGAATGTTAACTTGTTCTTTTAAATCATTATATACTTTTCCTACAGTTAATTTTAATTTTTGTGCTGCATCATCAATATTTTTTATGTCATCATTATCACAACATTCGTTCCATTTTTTTTGCAATAATTTTCCATACCATGACCATTTGTTAATTTTTAAAGTTGTTTCTGGTGATCTAAAGGCTGGTACAACCAAACTTGTAATTAGAGTTGATTTAACATTTTGATTAACATATACCATTCTATAATAATTATTTGGTGCTAGACTTGTTATTTTTTTTTCTTTAATTATAATATTTAATAAATTTGTATCTGTATCTTTGTTATAATATTTGTATAACCATATTTTTTCTGTGTTTTTTAACAGATTAATTAACTCATCTTTCTTTTTCCAATATAATATATTTGATGAAATACTTTTTTTTCCACTTAATTCCTCTTCATATTTTTCTTTTAGTTCATCATCTTCTTTAATTACCCATTCGCTTTTCCAATCTTGATTCTCTTCACTGAAAAAATCATTGATTTTTATTAAACCTACACTTTTTTTGATATTATTTAAATACTCAAAATCTAAGTTTTCCAATTCTTCTATTTCGGCAATAATCATAAATCCATGTTTAATTTTATCAATATCATTTGTATAAAAAATTTTGTCTTCATAACCTGTAGTATTATTTTTATCAGACAAGACTTCATTTAAAGCTGATACTATATTGCTTTTTCCTGCATTGTTTTTTCCGACTAATACATTAATTCCTTTGCTAAATTCAAATGTTTCATTTTTTATGCTTTTATAATTGTTTATTATTAGTTTCTTAATATACATAAAATCTACTCCTTCTATAATTAATATATCTACTTTAGCTCTAATCTTTTGAAAAATTTGTCACAATTTGTCGAAAAAATAAAAAACACAGAATATTTTTCAATATTCCATGTTTTCAATTTATTTTAATATTTTTTTAACAATCCTCTTCATTTTACTCATCACCTTTTTTGCAATTGATGGCTCTGGTATATATTTTTTTACTAGTTCATCAAAAGGTATTTTATTAATATCGGCAAAAAATTCATCGTTTTTACTATTTCTTGGTGATACGGTATTCATGCTTGGATTTGGTTTTATTGCTGTGTGAAAGTCTACCTCTTCGCTTTTTATTATATTTGAGATTTCTTCGAATAATAACTTGCCTTTTTCAGAGTTAACTATTACTAATGATGTTCCTTTTTCATCATTCATATCTGGTCTTATATTATTAATTCCCCAAAAATCAGCTAATGTAATGTCAGATGCTCTGTTTTCTTTTTTAAACTTGCAATTTGTGCAAGAGTCACAAAGAGCTATATTGCTTAAAAATGCTTTCATGTATATATCTTTTCCGTGTTCTACATCATAAGTTTCATTGTTATTAATTAGATGACATTTTTTATTAAAAGAAACATATTCTATTTCAGCACAATTGCACGGTGTAGAGCTAAAAAATGTACAATGGGCTGTTTAATCTGCTATTTCTCCAATGCTACGCTTTTCTAATGTGGAATTTTTGAATATTATTTTTTTCTGGTATACTTCAAATCAAGTAATTCCCCCTAGAAAATTTACGAGTACTATGATTTTATATTTGGAAGAGCACAAAAAAAATACAGTAAAGTTAGAAATTAATATACCTTTACTGTATTCTTTTATAATTTATATTCATATAAATTATATTAACAATTTCGTTGTGTTCTTCTAATGTTATAACTATATTATTTATGGTTTGCTTTGTTATTTTTAATAGCTCACTTTTTTTTTGATCAAAATCATATATTGCATACAATTCATCTTCAATTTTTCAAAAGTTTCTATTTGCTTTCTTGTGAAGAAATAGTTATATATATCTACTTTATCTACTTTTCTTCTTATAATTTTGTCTACTATATTATAATCATATTTATCCATACACATACACTTCTTGACATCTTTATGGGTTATTCCTTATGATACCATAGATTTTTATATATTAATTTCGCTTTTGTCGAATTATTGTATTCTTATCTTACTTTTTAAATTTTCTCGTAACTTTATTAATTATTGGATCTAATATTTTTATTTTTAGTTCTATAAATTCTTCAGTTCTATAATATACTAGTAAATTAATTAAGTTTGGAATTATACAAACAACTATTGCCTTTAATATAAGTCCAATAATTCCTTCAATTGTAATTAATTGTGATACTAATAAAGTTATACATGTGCTAACAGTAAATACAATTGAATAAATACCATACTTCTTGAAATATTTGCTAACAGGTGTCTTAAACTCATATTTATGGATTAGATATGGATCAATCCATGAATATGATACAAGTTGTGCTATTGCTGTTGCAATAAATATTCCTGCAACACCAAAACACTTACAAAGCAATATTGAAAGTATAATATTTGTAATTGCTCCTATATACGGTGTAGATTTTGCCTTTTTAAATAATCCCAATGTTGTTCTATACGTATATCCTGGATTTCTTAATCCTTCAACAAAAAAGCTTACTGCTAATGAAATTGAAACTGCTATTCCTAAAATATAGTCTTGTCCTAACCATAATTTTATAAATGGATTTAATAATACAATAAATGCTATCGCGCAAAAAGAATATACTATATAATTAACAAACGTAATTTGATAAAACACTTTTTCTTTTTGCTTTGGCTCTCCAACAGCATTCAAATTTCCAACACTTGCTGTAACGCCGTTTAATGCTGAAAAAATGATTGTTTTAATTGAACTTATTATTAATGTGTAATTTGAACATATTCCGACTGTACTAACATTTACGAGTGATGAAATTAGAATGTTGTCCGTTCCATTCATAATAACTCCACCAAATTTATATATTACCAATGACTTAACATTATCAAAGATATTTTTACTCTCATCCTTATTTAATTTTTTCACATTCTTTTCTTTCAAGTATGGATACATTCTATCAGCTTTTATTGAAATTATAACATTTTCAATAAATGTTCCTAATATTTGTATAATAAGATATACTATGAAATTTTTAGTCAATATTAGGAATATAATTTCTAATACGCTTTTTGTTAAATAAAATATGCTATCTATATTATTAATAATACTTTGCTTTTGATGTGCATATATTATTGATTTTTTATATGTAAAGAAATATGATGATGCTGTGTTAAATAAAAATAATAAGTATATAACAATAAGATTTTCTTTTATATTAGGAGCATCTTTTACTATAATATTCATAAATGGTATTACGCATAAACCTAATATAAATACAATTATCCCAATCATATTATACGATTTCTGATATAATTTCATTAAACTCTTTATTTTTTCTTTATTATTTTCTGCAACTGGTTTATACATATTAAAAATAATAGCTGTTCCAATCCCCAATTCAGCAAACGATAATATTGTTAGAACATTTGTAAATAAACCATTCACGCCTAAATATTCTGTATTTAGCATCTTTATAAAAACTGTTCTAACTACAAAAGCCATAATTTTGTTTACCATTTGAACTATTGCACCAGTTTTTACATTTCGAATTGTATTTTTGGTTCTTGATTCTTCCATTTTTTAAATCTCCTTATACACTTTTTGCTGCTTTTATAAATCATTTTTATTTTTTAATTGTATATTATTATCATTTTTTAACACCTTATCAAGTTCATCGAAATGATGCTCTGCTTCTTTTCTTAAATAATCAATATCCAATATTCTATTTTCTCTTTTTATTGTTTCTATATTAATATTGTCAAAACTATCTTTATTTAAATTATTTATATCGAAGAAAGTCCCCTGAAAATTTATATCATTTAATAGATTTTTTGTCTTATCATTATATATAATAGGTATTACAATCTTATTAAATATGAAACCCAAAACATTAGCATGAAATCTTGTACCAACGATTACTTCCGATTCCGAAATTTCTTTTAAAGCTTCATCAATATTCCCATCATAATAATATTCTTTTATATATGTATGCTTTTCTTTTAACTTTTTTACATATATATTATCGCCCTCTATTTCACAAAATGACATAACTAAAATCTCATATTTTTCACTATGAAATTTTTGAATTAAATTGGATATTAACTGTTCATACTCTTCTATCTTAGGATTTTTCATTTGTTTTGATTTTGACTTTATATCTATAATTGAAAAAATGACCTTTCTCTTTTTCTTAACTTGTTTAAATCTTTCAATATCTAAAGAAAACACAATATCAGGATAACATTTAGCATTTCTGCAATCTCCTTTTATATATTCTAATGACTTATTATCTCTAAAACAAATTCCAGCTGCATTCTTTAATATATATTTCTTTATATTATCGATATATTCTTTTGTATATACAGGACCAATATTAGCACCTAAAATAAAATATTTCCTATCTAAATTCTTATACCAATAAAAATCCTTATATTTTTTTAAGTCTTTGCTTTCCATAAATATTGAACCGCCAATGGTTACTACATAATCGCATTTTCTAATCAAAAATGTATCAATTGGATTTCTACAGTTAATCCTATATGTACACTTTCCTAATGTTTCATATAAATTTTGATTAATATTATAGTTTTTCAAATTTTTAATTTTAGGAATAATTTCTGCTTTTCTATAATTGGGAATTAGAAAATTACAATCATTATAACGTTCACATATAATCTTTATAAAAATATCATCACCCAAGTTTCTTTTATATACACAATTTAAATAAATATTTTTCATAAATTTTATCCTTTCATCATCACATACTTCCTAAATTTCATAGTTAGATTTTATATCATATTTTTTACTCAAAAAAGTATTTAATGTTTTTTTTGCTTGCTCAAAGTTAATAATATCTAAAGAATCATTAAAACAAACTAATTTATATTTCTTCTTTTCTATATCTCTTCCAATAAATGTATTATCATCTTTTAATTTATACATTTTACTTTCTTTATACTTTCTAGGATAAAAGTTTCCAGAAGCTAACTGAAAATATCTTATTAAATATTGACTTACATCATCTAAATTTCTAAATTTATTCTTTGAAGCATTATTTAAAATTTCAAATTCTATTTGCCATATATGTTCTAGAACACTCTTCTTTAAAGGTACAGCAACATGAGCATTATCAATCATAGAAAAATTTTTAAACTTAGACAAAATTATTGTAGAAAGATTATTTTTTATACCATACTTAAAGTTAATGTACTTAAAAGGTGACTTTTTATAAACTTCCTTTTTTAAATAATACTTATTTAAAATAGCTATGTTATTTACCAAAGTATGTATATATGGATCATTTGGTTTATTTACTTCTGCAATTCTTTCGGAATATATCTCAACTGGTAAGCCATTTTTAAAAAAATCTTCTGGTTTTGTTTTATTCATTATAAACATATCATCATTAAAAAGAACAAAGTTTTCAGATAGATCTTTAAGTCTATATAAATTCATTTCTATAGTATTAGAGTTGTATGTTGGCAAATATTCTTTTGGAATATAGTCTGAATGTTTAACAACTTTTAATTTTGGATTTTCTAAATTTAGCCAATTAGGCACATGTCCCCATGTTATGAAAAAAATCCTGTTTACCCAACTTGCATTGATTTCTACTGATCTAAACCAATATTTTAAATTATCCCAATCTCTAAATCTATTTTCTCCATTATTATCATCATTCTTTAATTTTGGAGAATATTTATTTTTCTCTTCTTTCCACATTGGATCATTTCCATCTACCCACAAAATAACAAAATCTATTTTATCCATTTACCTTTTCTCCTTTATTGTTATATTTTTTCATATAATTTGCAATATTTAATATTACGACTATATAAATCATATTATAATGATAAGATGTAGTTAAATTACTTACCATATAATTAATGAAATTATATAATATTATTATAAAAACTATATTGTACATTTTCTTATCATATTCTCTAGCATAGAAAGTTGGTAAATATATCATGTAAAATATACACCATAATCCAAAGAAAATGAATCCTAAATCAATATAATACCTTAGTAGATCATTATGTAGCCCAGCAGAAAAAGAAATTGAATTAGATTTTAAAGCATTATTCATTATTTTGTCTACAAATCCAATGCCATAACCAATATAACCGATTGATACATCATAATAATTATCTACTAAATCATAATAAATAAATCTTCCGGAAAAGTCAATATCATATTTAGTTGCTAATTCTTGCAAACTTCCTGAATGAATCGAATTTATAAAAAAGTATATTCCTATAATTAAAAGAACTGAAAGAAATCTTACTTTTTTTACAGATAACCTTTTTAAAATTCTACTAAGTATAATCAAAAATATTACAGCCACTTCAACAATTCTTTTTCCTACTAAAAGGCAAAACATGATAGCTAGTATCTTTCGCCATTTATCAGAAGACTCTTTATTTGTTTTTAAAGCAAAATAATATAAAATAAATAATCCAAAAATATATCCATATTTATGAATTTCTAATTCATTGCTAGTAAAATAATTTCTTATAACATTTTCTATTCCGTTAGTATATATATATATTAAAATTTCATAACCATATGCAATACAACAAGCATTAAAAAAAACCTTTATAGTATTCTCTTTATCTGAATGAAAGAATAATATTGCCATTATTGCTGATAATAACATAAAAAGATTATTTGAAATTCCTCTAGTAAAGCTTCCTGTGTATATTGGATGTAAAAAATATAAAAATACAGTCACAGCCGAGAAGAAAACAGAAAATGCTAAAAAAACAAATCCATTTTTCAATTCATCTTTTTTTATAATAGGATTTTTCTTTATTGAAATGATAATTATAATTAACATAATCGGTAAAGATATAAAATAAGCTAAACTCCAATTTCCTATTTTTTTATTTTCAAATATTAATGATATTGCAATTAAAATTGTATATATCCATACATCTGGTTTTATTTTTAAATTTTTCATTTTTTTCCCCTTCATCGAACAATTTCTATACCTTAAAGAAACTTCTCTTAATTTTTAAAATTTTCTTTTCACTTTTCATTATATAATTTAATTTCTCATCTCATTTTCTTTTGGATCTTCAATATATACTTTTTTGCATACTACTCATCTGGTGTACAAATTATTTTTTTAACATATATCAATTACTCTCTTCTTTAATTTCCTATTTTACAAAATAATTTTAATAAAAAAATAAGTCTATATTTCATTGAAAAATCAAAAATGTTTTTTCTAAAATCTTCCTTGCTTTTTTTCTTTAATGCATATTTAACTTCACTATCATTTATAAATTTCTCAACTTCTTTTTTAGCTTCTTTTTCTGAATTATATTTAAAAGCATTCTTTATATCAGCTCTAACATTATTAATAAACATATTGCATATTCCAACTTCCATATTCTCAAAATCATCAAGTTCAAGTGCCTTACGCTTCAGTTCATTATATAATATTTTATGTTTTTCAAATCTATCTTTCCTATATATATGAGTTAATGATTGCTGATTTTCGCAATAATAATAGTAGGTATCTTTTATAAAACTCACTTTTGAAGCTTTACTTAAAAAGTCTATGTTAAAAATTATATCTTCAGATATAAAATCACGTTCTGAACAAAATAAAATATTATTATTATCAATCAATGATTTCCTATATACACTTCTCCAAACACTCATTCCTATAAAATTTCTTCTTTGATTTTTTGTTGGAATTTGCATTATATTATATAAAACGGTTTTACTATCTAGTACATTTTCTTCAAATGGAATATTACTTCTTTTTGAAACAAATTCCGTTCCATCACTCTTTTTAATTTTGTAATTAGTAAAACAAACATCTGAATTATTCTTTTTAGCATCATTATATAGTTTTTCATAAAAATCTATATCTATAAAATCATCTGAGTCTAAAAAGGCAACATATTCACCCACAGCATATTTTAAACCATAATTTCTAGTCAATCCTAACCCTTCATTTTCTTTCTCGTAAATTGATATTCTTGAATCTAAACTCTGATATTCTCTACATATTTTCATGCTATTATCCTTTGTTCCATCATTTACAATTATAATTTCAATTTCTTTTAATGTTTGATTTATCAAGCTCTCCAAACATCTTTTAATATATTTTTCCACTCCATATACAGGAATAATAATACTAACTTTTATCATATTATACCTCTTTCAAAAATTAAGATTTGAATTTAAATTAGAAAAAGAATTATTATCACTTATTTTTTTTGCAGGAACACCTGCTATAGTTATATTAGAATCAACAAAAGACTTATTTACTAAAGCATTTGCACCAATTGCAATATTATTAGCAATAGTTACATTTCCTATAATTCTAGCTCCACTTCCTATAAAAATATTATCACCCAATATTGGGGCTTTCTTGCTTCCATTTGTAGCTCCAATAGTTGTACACTCTTGTATCCTACAATTTTTACCTACCTTAGCATTGCCATTTATGACAATAGTACCATAGTGGGCAATTGATAAACCTGGTCCAAATACATTTAAAGGAATTGAAAAGCCTAATTTTAATCTCATTTTATAATATCTGTATTGAAGCCATTTTGAATATATTTTGCCTAATATACTTTTTGAACAATTTTTATAGTATTCTGCTTTTCTCATCATAATTTGAAAACGCCAAATCTCATCACCAACTAATTTAGGTTTTTTATATTTTTTTCCAAGTGCAATTTGATCACATCTTAAATACTCTTTATAATCTTCTTTTGACTTAATCATTGCTCTATATTCTCCTTCAAATAATTTAAACTAATATCTCTATATTTTTCTATATTTTTATATACATTTTCATAATTAATATCATTATTTTCGATAATATCAAATTTACCTTGGTAATTATCCATATTTAAAACTCTTCCCTCTATTTCAAATTGTCTTAACAAAGAATTAACCTTTTTAATTCTGCTTTGATTCGATAAATAACAATAAAAATTTTTCTTGTTTTTTATTGAAAAAACTGCTCCATGAAATGTACCAGTAAATATAAATTGTGCGTTTCTAAAAACCTCCACCCATTCAAACGGATCAATATCTACAAAAGTTTCAGTAAACCATTTCTTATATTCACCTGCACCAAATATTTTATATCCTTTTTTGTTTGCATATTTAATAATACTTTCTCTTATTTCTATTGGTAAATTATCACAATAGTACATTAAAATATATTTTTGAGATTTTATATAATCTACAAACTTACTACTATATTCTGGAAATTCATATAACAATGTGGGATCTAAAACCCTTGTACATTCTTTTCCTAATACATTTTTTATTAGTTCTTCTGCATTATCATCTCTTGCTGAAAGTCCAGTAAAACTTTTCATTCCTTCCTTCACATATTCTGGTATTTCTCCTCTTACATTTGAACTTCCAGTACTTGGTGCATAAGCAATTAGTTTAGGAACTTTCACTCCATAACCAAATTTCATTGGATGTCTTGCTATATCTTCATAGTGCCATACCTCATCACTACCTACAATAATTGCATCTAGATTAAGATTGTTTAAATCTTCTGTATTTTTTATTCTTTTAGTTAAATTATAATACTCTTTCTGTGTTTTTTTAAATATTCTTGGTAATTTAATTTTTTGCATATATGACTTTATTGAATCTTTATTTGGATTAAATCTAAACCATCCCAATGTATTTTTTATTGCATGTTTTTTATTTACGAAATCTATCATATAAACTTCATCATTTGGATATAAACTTTTTACCGCCTCTTGTAATGCATATCCTTGTAAAAAAGCTCCATAATTGTGAATATAATGGTGTGTTAATATACCAATTTTTTTCATTATTATTGTTCTCCCATCTTTTCATATATTTCTTGCAATTTTTTTGCCTCAATCTCAATTGAATATCCTGAATCTATAATTTCTTGTTCAGTATTCTTTCTCTCATATTCCCTATAATTTAATATAGTATCAGCCCATTTCTCTAATGTATCTTTATTTAAATCTAAAAATTCTACATTGTCAGTTACCTTTACTTCATCTGTAATTGTATTACTAAAAATACACTTTAATCCTGCTGTTTGAGCTTCAATTCCAACTACTGGTAAGCCTTCAAATAGTGATGGTAATAAAAATAAATCCATTGCTTGATACATTTCATTTACATTACTTACATTTCCTAAAAACATTACACATTTCTCAATCTGTAACTCTTTAGCTTTATTTTTCATAGTTTCTAATAATTCACCATCACCTAACAACATTAAAACTGCATTAGGCTCTTTTTGAAGGATTACTTTAAACAAATCCAATATAAATGTATGATTTTTTTGTTTCATGAATCTTGCTACATTTCCAATGACAAACTTATTTTCTAAATTATATTTTCCTCTTAATTCTGCTCTCTTTTCACTGTTATATATAAATTTTTTGGTTTCTATGGCATTATGAATTACTTTATAATTTCCTGATGAAATTATTTTATTTCCAAAGTAATATTTAACAGCCTCTGTTCCGCAACCCCAGTAATTATTTGATACCTTTTTTAATTGAGTTTTATATAATAATTTTAATGGTAGTTTTAAATTAAGATCAATCTTTGTACCATGAACATGTGTTATTCTATTTTTTATTCCACATTTTTTAGCTGCTAATTGTGCTTGTAATGAAAAAGCACCATTATGTGAATGAACAACTTTTATTTCTGGATTACTATTTAATAGCTCTTTCACCATCGTTTGATACTCAAACCATTTCACAGGATTAAGTCCAGGTGATAAAAATATTCTTCCTCCTAAAGACTTTATCTCTTCATCATAAGCCCCTGGTTTTGATTTATTGGCTAGGAAGTCAAACTGCACTTTCGTTCTGTCAATATGCCTATAATAGTTCATTATCATAGTTTCTATTCCAGCTCTATCCATATTACTAACTGAATGTAGAACTCTTATCATTATTTTACCATTCCTCTCATTTTCTTTAATATTTTTTGCATTTTATTTGGGATAACTGACTTTATTATCTTTTTCCCTGTTAATTTTACTTTTAAATTTTCTTTTATATACTGTTCTGGACTTTTTTCATAAATTCCAATATAAATTCTATGTCTTTCATTTGAATATTTTGATGGTCTAACTAGATTTTTATTATGATTAGCTGCTTTTCCTAAATCAGTTTGAATGTATTCTATTTTATCTGCAATTTTCTCAAATATTTGTTCACCTTTTTTATCATTAATTAAAATTAGAGAATTTCCTTCTTCTTTATAAAAATCTGGATGTATTCCGCTAATCCCCCAATAATCTGCTAAAGTAATATTAGAAACTCTATTACAGTTTGTATAGTGACATTGGTAACAATTTAATCTGTAAGTTGTACTCTCCAAAAAATTGCTATAATATGGATCGAAATCTGGCTTTATATACCTGATTTTTCCATCTTCAGTTTCAACTTTAGTGAAAAGTCCCCAACCATTTTTATCTTTACTTCTAAAATTATATTTAACAACTCTTGAATTAAACTTTCTTGATAAATATTCAATATATGTATGAAATAATTTTTGACTTGGCACTCCATGACACACTAAATCACAAGTTATCAAATTCTTATATTCTTTAATTAAATATGAATTCAACCCTGCTATTTGGCAAGGTGTACCTGTAAAAAGCACTATTCTACCTTCTTTTAATAACTTTTCTGCTCCTTTATATGTTTCACCTATATTAGATTGTACATATTTAGAACTTCTTAATGCTTCTAACTCTTGTTGATTTTCTGCTTTTATATGATTTACATTTAATTCATCATCATATGCAGCTCCAAAAACTACACCACCATTTTCAAAAACATAGTCAGCTATAACTGAAAAAATTCCTCCAGATGAACTCTTTGATAAATCCTCGTTATTTCTATTTCTCATTGCATATGTTTTTGGATATTCTTTATCAACCATTTTTAAACTTTTCAACTGTGGACAAACTTTACTACATAAACCACAATCAACACATTTTTCTTTATTTATTTGTGGATATAAAAATCCTTCTTCATTTTCTACCATTGAAATAGCCTGTTTAGGACATTTTTGTACACAACTACCACAGCCACAACAATCATTTTTCTTTACAACTTCTATCGTATCCATAAAATCACTATGCTCTCCTTTATTTTTTAGTCAACACCTTACTTTTTATACAACTTTTCAGTCTTATTTACAACCTCATCCCAGTTATACTTTTCTAATATATAATCAGAAATTTCTTGCTCATTTTTTCTATTCAAACCATCTAAACATAAGTTCAATTTTTCTACTAAATCATTCAAATCGCTCTTTTTGAAAGTCACTCCATACTTTCCACATACTTGCGTATTTTCTTCTATATCACTCACCAAGCAATTCTTACCATAACTCATTGCTTCTAATAGGCTAATTGGCATTCCTTCTACATCACTTGGTAAACAATACAAATATGTATTACTAAATAGCTCTTGTAGCTCTTCTCCTTGAACAAATCCTGTCATTATTATTCTTAAATCCTCTGATGCCTTTTGCTTTATTTCATTATAAAAATCATTTGTATGACTTGCTCCTCCTGCTATAACTAGCTTTTTACTTGTATTTGTTTTTTTGAATGCATCTATTAGCAAATCTAATCTTTTTTCTGGTACTATTCTAGCTAAGTATAATATATAGTCATCTTTTTCTAGATTGTATTTTTCTTTTATTATGTTTGGCTCTTTTATTATTGGCTTATTTACACCATTTTCTATGAAATTAGTTTCTCTATTATATGTTTTTTTGAAATATTCTTGTACACCCTTTGATAAAACTATTATTTCATCAGCATATTTTGCAGCCATCTTTTCTCCAAATTTTATGTACTTTGTTGCAAATCCTCCCCATTTAGATCTTTGCCAATCTAATCCATGTATTGTTACTACTGTTCTTTTTCTAAATAAGTGTGGTAACCATAACATCGCACAACTGCCTTCTGCATGATAGTGAATACAGTCATATTTACCAAATAAAACCTTTATACTTGCAAAAAGTGAATAAATTAGTGCATCTAATCCCTTTTTATTTATTGTAAATACTGTTTTTATATTTACTCCCTTGTATTCTTTTATCTTTTTTGTTTTTATATTTTTATCTGATACATTATTTCCTTTTCGGTTATATACATCTACTGTATGACCTTTTTGGGCTAATCTTGTCGATAGCTCTTCAACTACTATTTCAACTCCACCTTCCCTTGATGGAATTCGTTTATGTCCTAACATTGCTATTTTCATTTGCTTTATTCCCCTTTTATTTCGCTCCTTTATTTTGGAATACAGATATTGCAGTCCATATTAATATTTTAAAATCAAACCATAATCCCTTATGTTGATTATAAAATCTATCTAACCTACAACGATTTTCAAAACCTACTTCTGATCTTCCTCTTGCTTGCCATACTCCACCTAATGCTGGTTTGCATGCTATTATGTCTTCATAATATTCTCCCATATCTTTCTTTTCTCTAGGTAAATATGGTCGTGGGCCTATTAGTGACATATCTCCTTTTAATAAATTGACAAATTGCCCGAATTCATCAAGGCTTGTCTTACGTATGAATGCACCTACTTTTGTAATTCTTGGATCATGTTCCAATTTCTTATTTTTAGTATACTCTTCTCTAATTTCAGGATTTTCCCTCATTAACTTTTCTAATACTTCCTCTGCATTGTATACCATACTTCTTATTTTATATATTTCAATCTCTTTTCCATCTTTTCCAATTCTCTTTTGCTTAAACAAAACAGGGGCATGATCTCCTTGTTTTAAGTATGCTATTTTTACTACTGCCATTATTGGAATCAATAACATTGTACCTACTATTCCAGCACATATATCGACTGTTCTTTTTACAAACTTATATACTCCTATTTGTGTCTTATATCTTACTATTTGTAATGCTCTATATGTTTTTGATACTTTTCTTAATGATTTCAATTTTCCCTTTACCATTGATTTTGATATTGTTTGTCTAGGCTCTGTTTCTTCATATCTTGTCATTACTTTTTCCATAGAAAATCCCCCATTTTTTAGTTTTACATCCTTTATATATTGCTCTATGCAATACCTTTTTCTTATGTATACTTTAAAACTGTTAGAGAATAGCTACTTTCT
The DNA here is from genome assembly GCA_934167365.1 of uncultured Clostridia bacterium. Classification (GTDB taxonomy): domain Bacteria; phylum Bacillota; class Clostridia; order TANB77; family CAG-508; genus CAG-492. The sequence goes on along the minus strand of CAKPKU010000002.1, from coordinate 16,416 downwards.
AATAGTTTTTACTTGTTTGCTTTCTATTTTCCGTTTACATCGCTGTTTTCTATTAAACTATATTTTTCCACATTTGTCAATTATTTTTACCGTTTTTTTAGCTTTTTCGACATCTTATTCATGCTGAAAAAATATTAAAAGAAAGCAATTTAATTTTCCATAAAATTGCTTTCTTCTGTATCTATCTATTCTATTTAGTTTGAACTATTTCTTCATAATAAGGTAACCCACATTGTACTGAACTAAAAATTAAATAAAAAATTTAACAATAACAATCTACTTCATTTTGAGTGATAGAAAAAACAGCTACCTTATATAAAGCAGCTGTTTACAACCTATATATTCACTTTGTTCTCCTAACTGATGTTATTCTTCCAATTCTTTTTTCTTTATCTATCACCTTTATTTGTATGGCTAAATTGCCATTTTTCACGAAGATATACCCACCGTTTTCAAGGGTACTAGAATTTCTATACATAGAATTTTTGAATTCTACATATAAATTATTTATAACAAACCTTGAATTTCCTTTCTTCATTCTTTTTTCAAAAAAGTCGAGCCTTATGTCTTCTCCTTCATTCTTTCGCAATTCTTCATAAAGCTCTTCCTCCTTTACTTGCTGAATTAAGCTTACAGCTGTAGACTCAGCAAAATGTTTATTTTTTATTAGTGTACAAGGAACTCTTTGCATTTTAGCAAATGCAATACAGCCATAATCCTTTGAGTACAGCATATCTGCCTTTACTTTCTTACAGAACTCGACAATTGATCTATCTTTGTTCTGTTCAATTAAAGATGTTCTTTTTATCATTCCATAATAGGCGCATATCCTTGCGAAATATCCGCCCATGCCGATTTTTTCCAGTTGAATGTCTGAAATTGCAATAGTCCCAAACTTGCTACATAAATAATCTATATCAGCAGGTGACGCAATGTTTGAGTCAATAACTACAATTCCTTTTCCCTTTAGTGGATTCGGAGTTTGTTTTATATATTCCTTTGGAATATATGTTCTTACATTATTGAGAATTGCCAACGATAAGAGTTTTTCAGAACCCGAAACTAATGTTGCACTATTTTTCTTGCAAAAATTGATTATGTCCTCTTTTGAAGCAGGTCTTTTTTTTCTTACAAATTCTATATTCTCAGATGTCGAAATAAACTTTAAAATGTAAAAACTTACTCTGTCATTCTTGTTTTTATCGAGCTCAAGAAGATCATCTTCAAAAATACAAATTTTAAAATTTCCTCTGTACTTAGAAATTATGTCTTTCACTAGATAGTCAAAGACTTTTTTTGAATTATCTTTGTACAATTTTGTCAAATCTTCTGATTTTATTAGTTTTCTGTCAAGATAAAGAATCGTTACATTATTGTCCCTAAGGTTAAATACATTGCCTTCTACTTCTACAAGAAGTTTGTATTCTTCCTTATAATCATTTGGAATAATTAATGGGACATCTTTTGTTTGTCTTACAAAAAATTTTTTGTTTATAGGTTTCCCATAAAACTTTCCGAAATTGATTATTTTGGCTATGTTTAGACATTTTTGCTTAAATATAACTCTTAAAAATGACTCTGCTTCTTTGAGAGTTAAGCCTCTATTCTTGTTTTCATTAACTAAATTCGTAAGTGTATCTAGCATTTTAATTAATTGATCATCAAGACCATTTTGTAATCTTGCATGTTTTTTTCTTACGAACTCTTTTCGGATTTTTGGTGGTAATATAACTGGTGATGAAAATTTTACCTTTTTACCATTTTTCAAAAGCTTTACATCAACGTTATATGGTATACTTCTAGAGTTATTGTATTGCAAGAGTTTCTTTATAATCGGATTATTACTCCTATTATATTTATGTTCAAATAGTGTAATAAGTATTTCAACTAATTCGCCGTACGTTATTCCGCCTCGGCTCCGATTGCTTTCAATAATCTCATACATGATTCTTACTTTCTCGTCGTAACTATATTTTTTTAGCAAAGTACTTCCCTCCTAAAAATTTATATATAGGTTGTTTATACAAGAAATCGCTTACATTATATCATGTTTTTCTTTTATGTCAACATTTTCCATGACAATTATCGACATCTTTTTTTTGACAGATATTGTATTTCTTTGATTTAATTTTGCCACATAAAATTTAACTTATATTTTACTTTAAAATAGCATTTAATTGGTAAATTCTTCAATTAACCATATATTTTAGGTTTTCTTATTCATGATAATAAAAATACTCCATCTTTCGATGGAGTATTTTTATTATATTACCTTTATTTTTATTTCGCCATTTCGGTAGCAATACGCTATTATAAGAATCTCGCCCGTGCGAGTTGCGTATATTTTACATTCAATATCCGTTTTAGAATACGGACACTTGGCTATAGGGATTTCTGCAATCCACTCTGGTTCAATCACTACTCCAGTTGAAGTAGCAATTTTGTAAGAAATTCTACTTAAGTTTGAATCCATAACAAGACCTCCTCTAATCTGTTTACATTTAAAACTTTACAAAGAGACAATCATTATCCTCTTCGTAGTAAAAACAACAAATTAAACGCCCATCAACAATTGTTGCAAACACTCTGTTTCTTTCAACGCCTTCATTTCCTTGATAATAAGCTACAGGAATTTCCACTATGTCTTTTGAATCTAAGTGGATTTTTAGTGCCTTTTCAAACTCTTTACAAATATACTTGTTCATTACACGACCTCCAAAGTAATTACTTTTTACGGGGTTTATATTCTTCTTTGTGTAACCACTTACACTGTTTTTTATTATACTTAATTTACATAAGTTTGTCAATAGCTTTACAGATTTTTTTTGCAATTTCAATCAATATAAAATTAAAGTATAAATTTAACATAATATCTAACTTTTACCATTCTCTTTACTTTTTTTATTATTTATGCTATATTTACAGTTATATTTTATAAAGGAGTGAATAATTTGTCAAAAAATAATACTGAATATGCACCAAAGAAAACTGGTAAGTTAATTGCAAAAATTTTTCTTGGAATTTTTATTGCCATTATTATTGTTGTTTTAACAGCATTTATTTCAGCATATTTCTTTTTTAAAAATAAAATTGGAAAAATTAATTATATGAATATTACGAGCTCTGATATTTATATTGATGAAAATGTTGAAGATGAGTTATCTAATTACCGTAACATTGCTCTTTTAGGTATTGATGCTAGAAAAGATACTTTTGGAACTGGTAATAGAAGTGATTGTATAATGATTTTAAGCCTAAACCAAAAAACAAATGATATAAAAATAATATCTGTATATAGAGACACCTATTTAGACATAGATGGTTATGGATTAGATAAAGTTACACATGCTTATTCTTATGGTGGGCCTCAACTTGCATTAAGTACTTTAAATAAAAATTTAGATTTAAATATAACAGAATTTGTAGCTATTAATTTTGATACTGTTCGTACTGCTGTTGATTGCGTAAAAGGTGTTACTATAAAAATAGATTCTCAAGAAGTAAAATATATTAATAATTATATAAATTCACTAAATAAGCAATTCGGCACATCATCTTCTAATATTACAACTCCAGGTACATATACATTAGATGGTGTTCAAGCTTTAGCTTACTCAAGAATTCGCTATACAGATGGTGGAGATTATAAGAGAACAGAGCGTATGAGAGATGTTTTAATGGCTGTATTTAATAAAGCCAAAACTATGAAGGTTTCTGAATTAAATAAATTGTTAGATACTATGTTACCTCATGTTTCTACTAATATAAGTCAAAAAGAAATTATGAATATGATTCCAAAAATTGTATCATTTAATGTTACAAATAACTTTGGGTGGCCATATAATACGAAAGGAATTACAAAAGATAGATGGTATGGTGTGCCTGTTGATCTTGAAAGCAATGTTTCTCAATTACATAAAGATTTATTTGATGAAAAAGATTATGAGACAACAGATACAGTAAAAGAAATTAGTAAAAAAATTATAAAAAATACTGGTTATACCAAATAAATTTAGACACTTCTTTTGAAGTGTCTTTTCTATATATTTTTTCTATTATTTTATAATTCTTTACTTTTCTATATCTTCATTTTTATTTATAATAAGCTTTTGCTCTTTTTTCTGCTCCTTTTTGTCGTTTTGATCTACTAAATCAACTTTAATTGTATCAATCCAATCATTTCCTAATGTTCTTATTTGTTTCAATGCTGTATTTTGAGCATCTACACCAAATTCTCGCTCTAGCTCTTCATAATCATTTAAACCAATACTTGATATATATTCTTCAGGCAAACTGGCAAGTTTTTTTAATCCCATTATTGATTCTCCAAATGGTTTAACTGTAAATGTTATTGGATCTTCACCTTTGCTATTAAACATTTTTATTTTTCCATTCTGAAACATACCTATTCCTGGATTTGTTGGATCTATTACAAGTTTTACATTTTTTTCTGGCAAATCTATTAAAACTGCTACATGATTTCCTAAAAATTTTGTTATAGTATCTGTTATTAATTTTGTTTGACTTTCAGTTAATATTCCTCGCTCTTCATTTTCTTCTTTAACAATCTCTCGTTTTATATTAGCTAATTCATATCCACTTCCATCTTCATATATAATTATTGTTCTAGCATTATATTTTTCATCAATGGCATTTAATTTTCTTGCCATATCATCTGCCATATTTCTACATACACCAGTAGCATCTTCAGTGGCCATATCTAATCCCATACATGAAGTAAGATTTATATTAGGATTTCCATAACCAACTATATTTTCCCACATATCATTCATAACTTTCATTATATTTTGAAGATCATTTAAATTATATGACTTAATTTTAGCACCATACTCATTTACTTCATCTATATAGGCTTGTATTTCTGTACCATATTTATCTTCTTCACACTTTCTCTGATAATCTGATAGTGTTGCTATATATCCTGGTGCAACAATTCCAACTGTTAATATTGCCGGTATTGCCTTTTTCTTCAATACATTTTCTACCGAATCTAAATATGCTTTTACTTCACTTCCTGTTTCGTTACGTATATCTATTCTTCTAATTTTATACTCATACTTTTCAAATTCTTTTTTCCCATGTTTATTATATAGCTCTATAAATCTGCCATTCTTTAATAGAGCTTTTATATCTTTATTTCTATATCTTTTTGGTACATATTTAGAATATAATTCAGATCCATATTTTATATAAATTTCTTCAAATTCTTTATATGAGTTTAATTTATATGCTTTTTTCTCACTTCCATGCAATATTTTTTTATTGTATTGTATTTTTCTTTGGATATTTTTTACCTCTCTTTTTACATCTTTTATATTTTTTAAATCTTCCATTTCTCCTCCTTATACATACTTTATGTATCACTTTATCATAAATATCAAACAAAGTTTTTATTAAATTGCTCATATGCAAAAATTACGCAATAAATTTATGTTAAATGTTTTTTATAATAAGAAACTCTTAATAAAAAGTCAAATAATTCTTTTTTACTACCAATTTAATCTGTACCTATATTATAGAATTTTCTTATTATATAATAAAATACTGCAAGATAATATCTCACAGTATTTTTGTCTCTTTCTTTTTCTACTTCTAATCTAGCAACTCAAAAAGTTCATTTTGAATGTAGTCAATCTTTCGACCTGATACAAGTCCCCAGATTGCTATAACTCTATCTTCTTTTGACATGTCCATAAATTTTCTGTAATTTACGATATCCAAGAGCGCTCCTTTTACACAACAATCTTGAAAGTATACAAGATTTATGTGGTGATATTCGTCCTCTAAACTATCTATAACTAGATAGCTACCATTTTTCCCAAATTGTTTTATTGAGACCGCCTTTTCCTTTAAAAGGACTTTTAGTTCGTTTACGTCCATTCTTTTTTCACCTCCTAAAAATAAATTTTACAATGTTGTTTTCTGTGTTTACAAAAACTTGAAGGTTTTTTTTATTACAATGTTTTCAAAGTAGTTTACATTATACCAGAAAAAATTGATATTGTAAAGTACTTTTATATAATAAATTATATTCTTGAATACAAAAATTATTACTTTTTTATTTTATTACTCCACATAAAGCCATTAATATGACTATTATTCCAAGTATAATTCTATACCAACCAAATACTTTGAAATCGTGTTTCTTTATGTAATTCATTAAGAATTTTATTATAAACAATGATACTACAAATGCTGATAACATTCCTAATATTAGTGCTATTATTTCTGTTCCTGTAAAGCTGAAACCAAATCTTGCTACTTTTAATAAACTTGCTCCAAACATTACTGGAATTGCTAAATAAAATGTAAATTCTGCTGATACTTTTCTTGATACTCCTATTAATAAAGCTCCTATAATTGTTGCTCCTGAACGTGATACACCTGGAAATATTGCTGCTATTAATTGAAACATTCCTATTATTAATGCATCTTTATATGTTATTCCTTCTATTCTTGTGATTCTTGACTTTCTTCCTTTATGCCAATTTTCTATTACTATAAATGCTATACCAAACACTATTAATGCTATTGCTACACATGTAGGATTGTAAAATAGCTCTTCAAATTTTTTATCAAACAAAAGTCCTATTACTGCTGCTGGTATACATGCTACTAAAATTTTTCCCCATAATTGTGTAATGTTTTTATCTAAATGTGATAATAATCCTCTTTTAGTGAATCCTTTTCCTTGTTTATTTGTAAAAGGCCATATATCTTTAAAATAAATTAATACTACTGCAAGTATTGCTCCTAATTGTATTACAACTTCAAACATATCAAAAAAGCCTTCTGATACATTTTTAAATTTCATAAATCCCTCTAACAAAATTAAGTGACCTGTACTACTTACAGGAAGCCACTCTGTTATTCCTTCTACTATACCAAAAATTATAGCTTTTATTATATCCATTTTTTATTCTTTCCTCCATTTACTTTTTTATCCAATAGATGATACTATTGTTATTATTACTATTGCTATTACTGAAAAAATATAACCTATATTTTTATATAAGCCCTTTTTTTCATAATTACTTTCATTTTCTATTTGTACTTCCTTTTTACTTAATTTTATAGGTATAAAAACCAATGTTAATACTACACATGTTAAAATAAATAACATTATTAAAATCATAGCTATCCATGATGTTCTTTTAAGAGCTATCATTAATATTACACTTAAACTATTTATTATGATATGTAGTAATATTGGTACTATTATACTATTTGTTTTTACTTTTGCATATCCTAATATACAACCCACTGCAATTGCATATGGTATTTGCGCCAAATTACAATGAAATAATCCAAATGCAATTGAAGTATATATTATTGCAGTTTTATCACCATATATTCTTAATTTTTCCATAAGTGTTTTTCTAAATATTAGCTCTTCCATTATTGGTCCTAATATTGCTGCGAATATTATCATATATAGTGGATTTGATTCTTGTAATAAATTCGTTACATTATTATTTATTTGAATGTTAAATAACATTTTAAAAGAGCTAATTATTATTTGTGTTATGATATTAACAATTTGTCCACTTCCTATTGTTATGCATATCAACAATAAAATTTCTGAAAATCTTATTTTTGTTTTTTCTTTTTTAGGTGATGTTTCTATATTTCTTAGTGTTACTTTTAATATTCCATAACCTATAACATATATTGATATAGCATTTATAATATATGTTACTAAATTGATGTTATTTTGTGTTATTATATTCATCTTTTTTAATACAAATGATATAGCAAATGCCACGAGTTCTACTATTATTAAAAATATACCTAATGAAAATCCAATTATTCTCTTTTGTTTCAACATATTTTCATTCATATAAACTTCTCCTAATTTATATTATCTTCGGGCACCTTATTCTTTTCTACTAATGTTATGATATAATAGTAGTTTTGATATTTTGTTTGAAATGTTTCTCGGCTTATAAATTTATAATTATCGTTATTAAATAATTGTTCATAGCAAGCATCACTCATTTCATCTATTACCCATATTCTACCTGACAAGTTATTCATAAAATCATCATTTATCCATGTTTCCATTTGTGGGGAAAATGCTTTATATGCTTCTACTACTCCCCAATCTTCTTCGTTGTAAAAGTATTGTGAATTATTTGGAAAGTTTACTGCTATTACTGATCCTACTCCTATACTTTTATATACAATAAAATCTCCCTCTTGAATTTGTGATTGCATATATTCAATTGGTTTTGGATTGTCTTTACTATAATTATTTTTTATCATAACAATATTGCTTGCTATACCTAAAATTATCGTTATTAAACATATTATTGCTATTATTTTCTTATTTTGCTCTCTTGATATTATAAAACTTAATGTAAATATATATAGTCCAGTTACTACAAATAAGTAACGATAATATAATATTGAAGTTTTTGCACAAAGTGTAACTATTAATGCTGCTATTATTACTGCTATATATATTCCTATTGATAATTTTACTGGTAAAATATTTTCCTTATTTTTATTGATTTTATGTAGTTTTACTCCCAAATATATATACAGAATTATTGAAAATGCAAATCCTATATAATAATTAATATTTCCTATAAATTGGAAACTTAACAATTCCATTAAGGTGTTTGGAAATTCAAATCCTATCCAAAATCCTTTTGATACATGTTTTATTTGTCCTATAAAATATAATATCCATGGAACATATAATAAAAATTGTATTATTCCAAATAATATTATTCTTGTTCTTGATTGTTTTCTTCCATTTTTTATAAAATTTATTAACATTACTAAATTTATTATTCCTGCTGCCATTAGTCCATAATAATGAACATATATACATGCTAAACTTGTTAACTCAAAAATTATCCAATTCTTCCATGATGTATCACCTTTAAATATTCTATAACCATATATTGCTAATATTGTTACTAATAGAATTGCTAATGCATACATTCTTATATCATTTGCAAATGTGCATACTGTTGGAAGAAAATAGGTAAAAAATGAAAATAATAATCCTGTTTTTTCTCCAAAATCCTTTCTAATATGTGTATATCCTAATATTCCTAATAATGCTATACATATTAATGAAAAGATTCTATATGCTATTATACTTCCTCCTGATATTACATTTATTCCACTTAATATCCAATAATATAGTACTGGATGTACATCATGCCCTCCAATATTCCATATATCTACTATATTGTGCCTTGCCATTCCTACGGAATAACATTCATCAAGCCATATAGTATTATGAAAAATTCCTATTCCATTGAATAATATTCCTATTATTATAACAATCATATGTATGTTTTTTATTGTAAATTTTTTCATAAAATTTCACCTCATTAAACGACCTTTATAAATTTATTTTTTCCAAATTGAACAATAACTTCTCCTTTTAAATCTATATTTGCATTTATATCATTTATTACTTCTGAATTTACTTTTACTCCATTACCTTGTATCATTCTTCTTGCTTCACTTTTTGAAGATGCAAAACCTACTTTTGTTAATATATCACATAGTTTCATTTCTTGTGATTCATTACTTAAATTTACCTCTTTTATATTTTCTGGAATTCCACCCTTGGCTACTTTATTATATCGCTCTTCTGCTGATGATATAAATTCTTCTCCATGATACATCTTTATTATTTCTTCTGCATATACTTTATGTGCTTTTATTATATCTTCTTTTATTATGTTTTGTGCTTCTGTTAAATCAATATCTGTTGTTAATTTAAAATAGTCAAATAAAACCTCATCTGGTATTTTCATTGCTTTTTCATACATTTTTTCTGCTGGTTCATCAATTCCTATATAATTGTCTAATGATTTACTCATTTTTTCTTTTCCATCTAATCCTACTAAAAGTGGAAATGTTATTACTACTTGTGGATCTTGATCGTAATTTTTTTGAAGCTCTCTTCCTACTATTAAGTTAAATGTTTGATCTGTTCCTCCAATTTCAATATCTGCATTTAAAGCTACTGAATCATATCCTTGCATTAATGGGTAAAACATTTCATGCATACTTAATGGTTGATTATTTTCGTATCTTTTTTTGAAATCATCTCTTTCAAGCATTCTTGCTACTGTGTATTTACTTGCTAATCCTAAAACATCTTTTAAGTCTAATTTTGATAACCACTCTGAATTGTATACTATTCTTGTTTTTTCTGGATCTAGTATTTTTGTTACTTGTTTGAAATAACTTTCTCCTGCATTATGTGCTTGTTCATATGTTAGTGCTGGTCGAGTTTTGCTTTTTCCTGTTGGATCTCCTATCATTGCAGTATAGTCTCCTATTATAAATACAACCTCATGTCCCATTTTTTGAAATGTTTGTAATGCTCTTAAAACTACTGTATGACCTAAATGTAAGTCTGGTCTACTTGGATCAGCTCCTAATTTTATTGTTAATTTTTTTCCTGATTTTAGTTTTTGTTCTAAATCTTCTTCTGAAATGATTTGAACTGCTTTTCTTTTAATTAAATCTAATCCTTCCATAAATATTCCTCCTATTGTTTTTGGATTTTGATGATTGTTTTTATTATTAAAAATATTAATGCAATTTTTACTATTAATTTTTTAATAATTCTTTCATTTAACTTTTTTAATTACAAAAATCAAAAAGAGCTAATTGATCCTGATTAAAGGACGAATTAGCTCGTGGTACCACCTTTATTTACAAAATTTTTATTTAAACTTTGCCTTGTTTAGATTTTCGTAATCTTAAACGTAACTACTATAAGATGTGTAATTCAAATTTTAAATTCTGATAATTTCCACCTTGCATTATCTCTCTTTATTTTGAATTTTAAAATTCTACTTTTCGTCTTTTTACATAGTTAATTAAATTTTCTACATTTTAATATTATTTAACTGTTTTGTCAACTTGTTTTTATATTTATCTATTTTTATTTTTGAATTAGTATTTTACTATTATAATAATATATAAAATATTTTGCAATGCATTTTATATATTGTAGTAAAAATCTCTATCTTTATATATGTTTAATTGTTAAGTTAATTTATATTTTGATTTTAAATTCTATTAGAACAATAGCGGACAAAGTCCGCGTCAAATTGTTCGCGCGCCAAAATTACGCAGTAATTTTGTGTGCAATGTTTGGCGAAGCCTTTTTATATAATAGGAAATCGCCTTCTTTAAAATATTAAACAAATTAAATTTACCGTTAATTTAATTTATACCCATATGTAGAACTTTCCTATTATATAAAAAACAAAGCATAAAATATTGTTTTATGCTTTGCTTTTTATTATAATATTTCCTTATCTAAAGTATGCATTGCCCGTGCATGACTTTAGTTACCATTTTTTTCTTCTGATTGCTCATTTGATTTCTTTTCACTTTCATCAGTTGAAATTCTAGTTAACATATATGTCAATAACGGATTTACAATAGCTAATCCTATAATTAACAATATATATATATTAACTTCTGAACTTATACATGTTATAAACATTGCAGTAGTTAATGTTACTATTACTGCTATTTTCACTTGATTATCAAAGAGCTCTTTATTGTCTTTAGAAAATTTCGTCATACTAGCTATTATAATAGTCGATGTGAATAATATTGCTAAAAAGTCATCAATTAAAAAGCACTTTATTGCCCTATACATTCCTAATGAATTTAATATAGCAATAAAAAAATCCTTTAGTTTTAAAATATCATTATTTAGATTCCTATCATATGGAATTAATGATTCAAATCTTATAATGAAAATACTGCCTAACAATGCTACTAGCATTGCATTTTGCCACCACAATTGTTCTGGTATAGCATTAACTATTTCATGAAACATTGCTAATGCCAAACATGAAATTAATGCCACTACTCCTTGCCGTTTTAACACTGATTTACTTGAAAATACCGGATCTATTGCATTTAGTGCTATTACAATGGCACTTACAATAGAATTAAAAAAATGTGGCCAATTTTCTGGGACCCATTCTCTTAACGCCACAGTGTATATGACACCAGCTATACTAGAGCGTACTAGATTTTTGTAAATTCTACTCCAACCTTTTTTCAACACAAGATCTCATCTACCTTTCTTTTCTAGGGGCAACCTATTTTAGGCTAGAATAATTTAACTATATTTTAACATATGTTTATAGATTTGTAAATTATGTAACCTAATTTTTATGCATTCTACCTGTTAATTATATTTTCTTATTTCATTTTAAAATTTTGCTTTACTTTAGTGTTATTTTATTTATAAGATTTTTATAAGCTCTGGCATGTTTTTTCCTTGTACTTTAGGAATTTCAATTATTTCAAATTTTGATATTTTATCTCCAAATTGAATTTCAACAATATCTCCAACTTTAACTTCATAACTTGGTTTAACTACCTTACCATTTACAGATACTCTACCATTATCAGCCGCTTCATTGGCGACTGTTCTTCTTTTTATTACTCTTGACACTTTCAAAAATTTATCTAATCTCATATTTTCCCTCCATTACTCACATTCAATCATTTTATTTAATGAAACTGAATAAATATATTTTTTTGAAACACTTTTTTGCAATGACTGTGAAAGAGCATTAGTATATATTTCTAACTGTTTTTTATACTTATCAATTAAATTTTGTTCATCACCTTCATTAGCTTTATCTGTTTTGTAATCTACTAGTATAATTTCATCATTTTCATTTATAAAATATAAATCTATTATTCCTTGAACTAATACATCTTCATCTGTATTATTATCAAATATATCTTTTGATTTTAAATTAATATAAAATGGTTGCTCTTTATAAACTTTTTTAGCTTTTTTTAATTCATTCCATAAAGCTGAGCTTGTGTAATCGACAAGCTTGTTTATATCAATACTTTCAGATTCTAATTTAGTTATAATATTTCTATTAACTAAATCTTGAACAAATCCTTCTAAATCTGATCTTGTATAATTTTTCTTTTCATCTAATCGTTGAAAACACAAATGCATTAAAGTACCTCTTTGTGCACTAGATATTTTTTGCTCTTCATTTAAGAACTTCGGTTTTGCTATTTCCTGCTTAAATTCTTTTTTAGCAGATAGCTCTTCTAAACTTACTAATTGTTCTGTATTCTCAATTTCTTTTATTTTGGTTACAGATGTTTTGGTAGGAATTACTACTGAATCCATGTAACCATATATCCACAATAAATCTTTTTTCATTTTTTCAATATCTTCTTGTTTAACATTTTTAGATCTTTGCTCTAGCTCTTTATATATATTTCGCTCTTCTATTTTTTCAGCTTTTTTATCAAATTCTTGTAATAAGTCAGTTTTTTTATATATTTCTAGATCTATATAATCTTTTACATTTTTTATATTATTTAAGTAAACTAGTACTATCCAATCTAAATATGTTTTATATCTTTTTAAAATTGACTCATTTATTCTTGTAGAATCTACTGATTTATATGTTTCAATTAGCTCTTGTTTTTCTTTAAATGATTTATCTGCATCTTTACAAATACCTGTTATTATCAACTTTTCTTTTGCTCTTGTTAAAGCAACATATAAAACTCTCATTTCTTCTGATAATGATTCTGTTTTTGCTTTTATTTTTATTGCTTCTTTAGCAAGTGTATTATATTCAATATTTCTATCATTATTAATATATTTAGGACCTATTCCTATATCTTGATGTAATAAAATATTTTGATTTAAGTCTTGCATATTAAATTGCTTTCCTGTTCCACATAAATAAACAACTGGAAACTCTAAACCTTTACTTTTGTGTATGCTCATTATTCTAATTACATTTTCATTTTCACCTATTAGTTTTGCAGATGTTAAATCTCCACTACTTGTGTGTAATTTATCAATAAAGTTAATAAAATTAAATAATCCTTTGAAACTTGCAGATTCGTACTGTTTTGCTCTTTCAAATAACATTTTTAAGTTTGCTTGTCTTAATGCGCCATTTGGCATTAATGTTACATAATTATAAAATCCTGTATCTAAGTATATTTGCCAAATTAACTCATCAAGTGCCATATATTTTTCTTGTGATTGCCATCTTTTTATGTTGTTTAAAAATATATCTATTTTGTTCTTTAATGTTTCATTTCCATCAAATTCTTTTAATGATTGATAAAATGACTGTTTTTTATTTTTTGCTCTTATTTCTACTAAATCATTATCTGAAAATCCTGCTATACTTGACCTTAATACAGTTACAAGTGGAATATCTTGCATCGGGTTATCTATTACCTTTAATACAGACATTATTGTTTGTATTTCCATTGATTCTAAATATTCAGAAGATACATCACTAAATACTGGAAAGTTCATTTTTGCCAATTCGTTTTCATATATTGGTGCTGTTACTGAAGTCGCACGTAATAAAATTACTATATCTTTATATGTTATATGTCTATAATCTTTTGTATGTTTATCAAACACCATGTAATCACTATTTAATAATGTTTTTACCTTATTTGCTACAAATCTTGCTTCTAAAACTACATCTTCTATTCTTTCTGTGTTAGTATTATTTTCTGAATCATCATCATCTTTAAATACATTTATTTCTGGCTCTTTTAAATCTATTATATTAAGCTCTGCCTTACCTGCAAAGTTTGTAATATCTGTGCTTGGATTTTTATAATCTGCTCCTAAATTTAAAAATTCGGTTTCATCATATAAAATATCACCTAATTGTTTACTCATTATATTTTCAAAAATCATATTTGTAACATCTAAAATATTTTGCCTACTTCTGAAATTTTTGAATAATTGTATTTTTTGTCCTATATGTATATCTTCTGTTTTTAGATTGTATTTTTCATATTTTTCTAAAAATAGCTCTGGTCTGGCTTGTCTGAATTTATAAATACTTTGTTTAACATCTCCAACCATAAAAACATTATTACCTTTAGAAACACTTGATAATATATATTCTTGAACTAGGTTACTATCTTGATACTCATCTATTGCAATTTCAACAAACTTTTCTTTATATTTTTTTGCTATATCTGTTTCAATAACTTTGCCTTGATCCTTTTTTAATAATATTTTTAGTGCAAAATGTTCTATATCATTAAAATCTACAATATTTTTTTCCTTTTTTCTTTTTGCAAAACTTTCAGAAAATTCAATTATTATATTTTCGATTGATTTCAATATATCATACATATTATAAATATTTTCATTTGCTTCTTTTGAATTATATAAAAGAATTTTTGAAATTGTTGAATTATATTTTTTTCTTACAAAGTCACGAATTCCTTTTGCTTCATCTTTTAGCTCTAATGTTACTTTTCTGTCTGTTGGCCAATTAGGCCATTTTATATTGTTTGCTTTTTCATATGCACTGTCCCAATTGTTTAAATTTTCCTTAATATATTCTAAATTAATTATATCTTCATTAATTACCATTTTGAATTTTTCAAGTTCATCAAATTTATTTAAATCTTGTCCTACTTTTTTTAGATTTATAATATAATCATTGAGCTCTTCTTTTAAAAAATCTAATAATATAGCTCCCCATATAGTTTTTGAAAAATCTTCATTTAGTGAGTTTTTTAAGTTAAATAGCTCTACTTTTTTATTAAGCCATTCTTCGGGAAATGGACTACTTTGAATATATCTATAAATGCTTAATATAAGGGCTTTTAAAGGCTCATCATCTCTATAAGTTGTATATGTATTAATTAGTTTTAAGAACTCTTTATCATTATTTATATACTTTTCTTCAAAAATATCATCGATTACTTCTTGTTTTAAAAGCTCTATTTCAGTTGTGTCTGCTACTCTAAAATTAGCGGATGTATCTATTTCAAAAAAATTATTTCTTATAATATCTAAACAAAAAGAATCTATGGTACAAATACTAGCTTTGTTAATTAAAATAACCTGTCTTTGTAGATTTTTATTATCAGGGAATTCCTCCATTTTTTTATAAATAGCTTCTAAAATACGCTCTCTCATTTCACTAGCTGCTGCATTTGTAAATGTAACAACTAAAATTTTATCTATATCTACATTTTCATTAATAACCTTATTTATGATTCTTTCAACTAGAACTGCTGTTTTACCACTGCCTGCTGCTGCTGCAACTAAAATATTTGATCCGCTGTCATATATTGCATCATGTTGCTCTTTAGTCCATTTAACTTCAGCCATTTATTATCAAACCATCCTTTCTACTTTATCATTTGTATACACATATTATCATTTTTTTATTAAGCTTTCAACTAACATATTTTATTTTAAAAAATTTTAAAAAATCTATTGACAATTAATATAATTTAGATTAGAATAAGAATCGTTCTAGGGAGCACTTATGCAGGTGTAGTTCAATGGTAGAATTCCAGCCTTCCAAGCTGGCTATGCGGGTTCGATTCCCGCTACCTGCTCCA
>CAKPKU010000001.1 GCA_934167365.1 uncultured Clostridia bacterium | reverse complement strand
GATTTAGATTTAGATGAAGATGATGAAGATTTAGATTTAGATGAAGAAGAGGATGAAGATCTAGATTTAGAAGAAGATGATGAAGATTTAGATTTAGATGAAGAAGAGGATGAAGATCTAGATTTAGAAGAAGATGATGATGATCTAGATTTAAATGAAGAGAATGATGATTTAGATTTAGATGAAGAAGACGAAGAGGATCTAGACTTAAATGAGGAAGATGATGTAGATTTAGACGAAGAAGAGGATGAAGATCTAGATTTAGATGAAGAAGACGAAAACAATCTAGACTCAAATGAAGGAGATAAGAATCATTTAGATCTAAATAAAAAAGATAATGATGATTTAGATGAAGAAGATGATGACGATGACTTAATAGATTTAGATGATGACATAAGCTCTAATGATGATGATTTACTCAAAGTTGAAGATAATGATTTAGAATTAAATACTCACAGTACACAATTTAATGGAATAAAAAATAAGAATTATAACCCAAATTATAATATATCTAAACAGATAAGCGAAATTAACGGAGAGGATAATGATATAGATAATAAATTTGATTCAGCTGTGAATCTTAAAGTTAGTAATACTCAAAGGATAGCTGCTTTTGTTGGATCTCACGGAAATGGAACATCATTTGTAATAAATAATATAGCACAAATATTATCAGAACAGGGAATAAAAACTGCTATATTAGATTTAACTAAAAATAAAAATTCATATTATATTTATACAGAAAATGAAGAAAAATTGAGAAATATAGCATATTCTTGTTTTGAAAAGTTAAAAAGTGGAATTGTAGATGGAATAAAAATTAATAAAAATTTAGATGTTTTTACAGCTCTACCATATTCAGATAATGAGATAGATGATGAAGAATCAATATTAAAAACACTTTTAAAAAATTATTCTTTAATATTAATAGATTGCGATTTTGAAACAAAGCAAAATATATTTGAATTAGTTCAAGAGATATATTTAGTACAAAGCTTGGATGTATTAACAATTCAACCACTAACCTCATTTTTAAAGAAATTGAAGATGAATAAAGGTTTAGATGAAGACAAAATTAAAATTATAATAAATAAAGCAGTAAAAGTTAATTCACTAAATGAAAAAATGATTGTATCAGCAATGTCTGTATATAACTCACCTGATACAACATATCAGCTAGATTTGTTTAATAGAGATAAAGTGCAGTATATAATAATGCCATTTGAAGAGCAAAATTATTCTAAATATTTAGAGCAATTGATTAAATGCAAATTATCTGCTAGAGTATATTCAAAAGGTTTAAAAAATAGTTTGAATAAATTAGGTAAAATGATATATCCAATAGATACTAATAAAAAAATATAGATTAAAGATAAGTAAAAATACTAAAAAATGGTAGGTGATATTTTTGAGTACTGGAATGATAATATTAACAGTTATAGTTTTATTACTATTTGGTGTTATTATTATATTATTTATAAAAAATATGGAAATGAATGAGAAAATAAAGCGATTAAAGAATACAAATCAAAAAGTGAATTCATTAAGTGTTTTACAGGATTTTATAGAAATTTTATCAGACAATATTATTAATTCAAAGGAAAAAATGAATAAGATTAATGAAGTTTTGATAGAAAAATATGAAATAAAATATTCGACAATAGTCGTTTTTAATGGAACTGAATATAAAGTAGAAGCAACAAATGTTAGTGAAAAACAATGGAAGGTATTCGAAAATTTGCATAATCAAGATATATTTTTGGAGAGCATTCAAAATGCTACTCCAAAATATATTACAGCTAATGAGGGAGAAAAATTGCCATATTTAGAAATGGAGTTCGAAAGAGCAAAATCAGCAATATTTTTTCCTATGTATGTAGATAATGTATATATTGGATATTGGCTAATTGAAGGGAAAAAAAGTCATGAATTTGATAAAATTGATACCACGATTTTAGATGTTATAAAAAATAATATAGTAGCATTTATAAGATGTTTAAAAGATCAAAAACTTCTTGAAAATTTAGAAAGAATAGATAAAATATCAGGATTAAGAACATATGAATATTTATATGGAACTGCAAGAAAAATAATTGACAAATATCCAATATCTATTGTATCATTGATAAGAATTATAAATCTGCAACAAATTGAAGATAAAATAAGCAAAAAAACAGCTGATTCAGTTATTAAAAGTGTGGCAGAGTTTATAACTAGAAGTTTATCACCAGAATATTTCTGTGTAAAATATTCTGATGATGAAATCGCGGTAGTATTTTCTGGTAGTGATTTAGAAGGTGTGGCAAAGTTTATTGAAGATATGAAAGGCAGTATTGAAAAAATGAAGATTAGAACAATTGCAAGTTTAAATGAAAGTATGAATGGACTTGCTGTTGCACCTAAATTGAATATTGCTTTAGCAACATATTATAAAGAAACAGCACTAGAAGAAACACTTAAGTCTCTATATAACTATCTAGAGGATGCACCTTTTAATGAAAGCGATATAAGTTGTTTATAGAAGGAGGTATTTTATGGTATCAGGAGAAACTATGAGTTTTCATGTTGAAAAAGAAAAAAATACAAAAACAAAGGAAATTTTAAAAAGTGTATATCAGGCTCTTTTGGAGAAGGGATATAATCCTATTAATCAAATCGTAGGATATATATTATCTGGAGATCCAACTTATATTACAAGTTACAATAATGCTAGAAATCTAATAAGAGAAGTTGAAAGAGATGAACTATTAGAATGTATGGTAAAAAATTATTTAGGACTAACTGATTAAATGAGAATACTAGGAATTGATTATGGAGATGCTAGAGTTGGAATATCAATGACAGACCCATTAGGTATAACAGCTCAAGGCATAGAAACAATACACCATAATGGAAATGACAAAGTTGTATTAAAAAGATTAGAAGAGCTAATAAATGAATATATGGTGACTACACTTGTAATTGGAATGCCACTAAATATGAATGGAACAAAATCAGAAAGAGCGGAAGTAACTGAAAAATTTATACATAAATTAAAATGTAAATTCGGAAAAATAAATATAGAAACAATAGATGAACGATTAACAACTGTGGCAGCACACAAAACTATGAATTATTTAAATGTTAATAAACATAAAAAAAGAAATATAGTAGATACAATTTCTGCTGTATATATATTAGAAACATATTTAAAAAAAATTAATAACTGAAAGGAGTTATAAATATGAGTAAAGACTTTTTTGGAGAAGAAAATATAGAAAATGAAGAGGATGAATTATTTATATTAAATGATGAAGATGGAAATGAAATTAAATTTGAATTTTTAGACTTAATAGAGCTTGAAGATGAAAATTATGTAGTATTATATCCAATAGAAAATGAAAATGAAGAGGTTGTAATATTAAGAGTTCAAGAAACAGAAGGAGATCAAGATGAATATTTAAGTGTTGATGAAAAAACACTACAAGCAGTTTATGCAATTTTCAAAGAAAAATTTAAAGATGTATATGATTTTCAAGACTAAATAATAGATGCACAAAAATATTAACAAATTTGTATAATATTTTTGTGCTTTATTGTTTTATAGATAAGCATTGAATATAAATAATTTTATAGGTGCACAGGTTCTAAAAAAATAATATATGCATAGGTATTTTATATAATTGTTTATGGAGGTATCTATGGATAAGTTAAAGAGAATTTTATTAGGAGTGGCAATATCAACAGTTATTTCTATAATTTTATTAATAGTCTTTTCTTTAATATTAGTAAAAAGTGATATAAGTGAAAATTGTATTGATTCTGCAATAATTATAATAACAGGAGTTAGTATATTTATTGGAACATTTTTTTCAAATATGAAATTAAAGAAAAGCGGAATTTTAAATGGATTATTAGCATCAGCAATATATATAGGAATATTATATATTTTGTCAAGTGCTATAAATAATGACTATACTATAACACAAAATTCAATATATATGATTATAACAGGAATTGTATTAGGTGTAATCGGTGGAATAGTAGGTGTAAACATAAAAAAATAATGTACATAAAACAAAAACAAAAAAAGTCAAAAAATTAATAAAAGTTTTTATAAAATATAGTTGATATTTTTAATAATTTAATATAAAATTTAGAACTGTGGAGGGCAATTAATGATAACATTAGAAGATATTAAAAACAATAAAGAAGTAAATCAATTGATATTAGGAGCTCAAGAACAATTAGATGCTCTTGGCTATACAGAACATTCTTATAGACATATAGGAATAGTATCAAAAAGAGCAGGAGATATATTAGAAACGCTTGGATATGATAAAAAAAGAGTTGAGCTGGCAAGAATTGCAGGATATTTACATGATATAGGAAATTGTGTAAATAGAAATGACCATGCTCATTCAGGAGCAATATTAGCATATAACATTTTAAAAGATATGGGAATGGATGACAAAGATAGAGTCGATATAATGATGGCAATAGGAAATCATGATGAAAAAACAGGAACAGCAGTTAGCGATATATCTGCGGCCTTAATATTAGCTGATAAATCTGATGCACATAGGGACAGAGTAACAAATAGGAATTTATCTACTTTTGATAAGCATGATAAAGTAAATTATGCGGTAACTGATTCTAGTTTTATAATAAATAAAGATGAGAGAAAAATAGTATTGAAATTTGAAATAGATACAAAAATATCTCCCGTGTTAGATTATTTTGAAATTTTTATGGATAGAACTATGATGAGTAAATATGCAGCAAAATTTCTTAATATGTGGTTTGAGTTAATAATTAATGATACAAAATTATTATAGTAAAGGATAAAAAGGAGGAAACAAAGTGAAAAAAAATTACACATTAAAAATCGTACTAGCAATGTTAATTGTAGTATTAGTATCCTTAGTATCATTTGTAGGTGTATACAAAGGAAAAAATTTATTAAAGGACTATGCTTTAGGTAAAGATTTCAGTCAAAGAAAGGTGGTTTCTTATTCAGTAACAGAAGATACTCAAACAAGTGAAGAGCAAAATAGTGAAAATACAGAAGAAACAAAAAAAGATGAAAATTCAGAAGAAAACACTGAAACAACAACAGAAACAAATCAAGAGCAAAACAATGAAAATCAAGCAAATCAAAATCAAGACAATGCTGATAATAAAAAGAAACAATATAATGAATCTAAAAACATCATTGAAAGAAGATTAGCTGCTATGGGAGCAGAAGAATATGATGTAAGATTAGATGAAGAAACAGGAAAAATAATGATAGAAGTTCCATCAACTATGAACTCAAGCTATTTTTCAGACATTGTTTCTACTGGAAAAATACAAGTATTAAATCAAAGTTCAAATGAAGTTGTAATAGAATCAAATGGATTTAAAAAGGCTACAACAAGAATTGATACAGCAAATTATTCAACACCATATGTATTATTAAATATTAAATTTACAAACGATGCAAAAAATAAATTAAAAACAGCTAATACAAATTATACAAATAGTGAAGGAAATGAATCAGAAGCTACATTCGCTATAACTTTAGATGGGACAACCTTATATAGTGACACAGCTACTAGCTTTGTTGAATCAACAAAAGATGGAGAGCTAGAATTAGTACTTGGTCAAAATGCTGATTCTAAAGAATCAGAAGAATATTATGATAGATCATTAGCTTTAGTCTCAATTATAAATAATGGAGAAGTTCCTGTAAAATATGAACAAGAATCAATAGAAGTTGTATCATCAAATATTAATATAAAAACAATTATAATGATTTCAATAATAATTGGAGCACTTATGATGCTATTTGCTTTATATAAATTTAAGGTAAAAGCAATACTACCAGTATTATCTTTAGTAGGACTAGTTGCAACAATTTTATTAACATTAAGATATACAAATGTTAAAATTACATTATTTTCAATATTAGGAATAGCAATAATAACAATAGCTAATTATATTTTAATAATGAAAACTTTAGGAAATGAGAAAACATTTAAACAAAACTTTGCTGAAATTTCAAATATGTTAGTACCAACAATGATACTTGCAATAGTATTTTGTTGTGCTCCATATTTACAATTAGCATCATTAGGAATGTCTATTTTCTGGGGCTTAATTGTAATGATTATATATGATGCAATAATTACTAGAATATTAATAAATAAATAATTGTGGGAGAGGTGTAAAATATGAAAAAAAATTTATCTATTGTAGCAATTATTATCACAATTATTGGAATAATTGTTGTTGCAGTAAAGGGATATAATGTTGACTTAAGATATAGAGCTCACCAATCAATAAGTGCATCAATAGGAACTGAATTTAACGTAGAAGATATAAAAGCAATTACTAATGATGTATTTGGTAAGCAAGAAGTAAAAATTGAAAAAGCTGGTATATATGAAGATGAAGCATATATAACAGTTAAAGAAGTATCTGATGAGCAACTAAATAATTTAAAAAATAAATTAAATGAAAAATATAATATTAAGCAAAATATTAAAATACCAATGGGAGAAGCAAAATATTCTGTTGATGATGTTAAAGCAATTGCAAATGAAGTATTTGGAAAAGAAGACACAAATGTAGAAAAATATAAAGAAGATGAAACATATGTATCAATAGAATCATCTTTAATATCTAAAAGTGAGCTAGAAAATTTAAATAATAAAATAAATGAAAAATACTCATTATCAAATACAATAACATCAATAGGAGTAACTGAACTTATAGTAAAAAATGATGTTCCTAGAGTACGTTTGACAGATATGGCTAAACAATATGTATTATTTATAGCAATAGCTACTGTTATAATAATAGCATATTTTGTAATTAGATTTAGAAAACTAGGAATAGGAAAAGTTTTAAAATACACATTAATGTTGTTAATTATTTCAGAAGTTGTGTATATGTCAATAATTGCAATAACAAGATACCCAATTAATAAGCTTTCTATGATTGCAGCATTTGCAATATATGTAATAGTTTTAACATATATTAATCAAAAATTTTCTGAAGATTTAATAAAAAAGGAAAAAAATAATTAGAAAATGTCAAAAATAAAAATAACGAATATAATATTAATATATTCGTTATTTTTTTGCCTTTAATGCATATTGCAGTGATTTCCGAAAGAAGGTGTATGTATTGAAAAGATATTGCTGTTACAGAAATGAAACTAATGGAGATATATCATATAACGAAATGCAAAAAATTTTAAAAACTAAATCAGCTATATTAATTGATGTAAGAAGTAAGCAAGAGTTTAATGAAGGTCATTTTAATGGTGCTATAAATATACCACTAAATGATATAAATATTATTACAGATAAAATAAAAGATAAAAATAAATATATTATTCTATATTGTTCATCTGGTATACGAAGTAAAAAAGCACAAAAAATATTAATTTCAGATGGATATATGAATGTGTATAATTTAGTTGATGGTTATTAAAATAAAAGCAAAGCATTTATAAAATAAATACTTTGCTTTTATTTTGCTTGCTATTGTTGTCTAGGCAATTTAGAGCTGTTTACTGAAAAATAATTTGAACATATTTTGCATTGAGTGCAAATTGAATATCGACCATTAAAAATTAATTTTAAAAATTTTATAAAATTATCTTCTTCAGTATTTAGATGAATGTATAAATTTTTAGGTAATGAGGTTAGTAATGTATTTAATATAAAATCATTTGATGAAAATGAAATATCAGATAAATATACTTGTGAATTATCAATATTAGATATAACATTTCCGCGTTCATCTAATAAAAGTTTTGTATTGCTATTATATATTAAATGAACTATGTTTGATTGAGAAGGTTGTATTTGAATATATTCATGAAGTAAATTTACATATTCAGCATATTCTTTTTGTATTACATAATCATTTATAATCTCTTCAAGAATTGTTGTTATTAATTTTCTATATTTATAAATTCTAAAATTAATAAAACCTTCTAAATAGATTGATTTATTATTATATATATAATCATCACAAGCTTCTTTTAGTATGAAATTTTTCTCATGAGAATAAAATGGTGTTTGTAGTTTTTCAATTGCAGATCTAATAATTAGCTCTCTTTCAGATGTATTAAAATAAAAATATTCATACATAATTTGTTTTCTTATTATTTTTTCTTCTAAATTATTTATAATATAATTAGTAACTATGTTTGAAATTCCATCATAAAATTTTGCGGAGCTTTTTCCTGTATAATGTATTATCAAGTTATAATAGTTTTTAAATTTTTTTTGTGAATAATATATATGTGGAATAGGCAGTTTTTCTAGTTGTTTATTTAAAATATTCAATTTTGATTTATTAATGCTCTTTATACAAATTGATATCATAAAAGCTCCTTTCCTGAACAAATATAGTATTCTCAAAAAAATATATTGATATACATATTTTATTCAAAAAAGGAGTTTTTGCTACTTGTCTATGAAAAAATTAGAAAAAGGAATTTGTTTTTGCTTTATGGTTATATTATTTAAATAATATAATTGACTATCACTTGGAAAATTAAATTTTAAACTATAACTTGATAATTGTTGATATTTAAGTTTAAAATTTTTATTAACTTTATTTATACCATATTTTCCATCTCCTAATATTGGATAACCTATATGAGATAGGTGAGCCCTTATTTGGTGGGTTTTACCGTGTTTCTATCTTTACATCAAGTTGTGATATATTTTTCGATTTATTTTCATTTAATACAGTATATGATGTAATGATTTTTTGATATTTATTTTTAGGAATATCAGATATATATACTAAAGCTTTTTTTGAATCTTTAAATAAATAGGATTGTAATTTTTGCTTTTTTATATGTGGAATTCCATATACAACACATATATAGTGTTTTTCAATATTATGATTTTTGAAGGCATTTAAGCAAGCTTCAAGAGCATCTTCGTTTTTTGCAAAAAGCACTAAACCAGATGTGTTCATATCTAATCTATGACAAGGCTCTATGAACGGATTATTAGTATTTGAAAATAACTTTTTGGCATATGAAGATAATGAATTAGTTTCACCAGTTACCTCTAAATTAAATGGTTTATTAAACACAATAATATTATCATCTTCATATATAATTGGAATATCAAGCTTTTTTTCTAATAAATTGTCTGCTATATATATTTTTATATCATCTCCTGTTCTAAGTAAACAATTTTCTGATATTCTCTTATCATTTAATTTTATATCCTTTTTTCGTAAAGCTTTATATATTGTTGATGATGATAGACCATTAAATGTGTCTAGTAAGAAATTATTTAGTTTTTTATTATTATATTTTTCAGGTACGATTAAATTTTTCATAAAGCTATTATATATGGAACTTTAATTTTTTTCAAGGGGAGTTAACAAGGCTTTGTTTCATTAAAAAATATTATCATAGTATTGATAAATAGTGGCAAAATATGGTATTATGGTTATGCAAGAATTATGATAAAATCGATGTTTTTGTATAAAAAAGTAATATAAAATTTAATTAGGAGGAACTTTAGTGGGAAAGAGAAAAGATCACATCAGAAATTTTAGCATTATAGCACATATAGATCATGGAAAATCAACTTTAGCAGATAGATTAATCGAAATGACTGGAGTATTATCAAAAAGAGAGATGGAAAGTCAAGTTTTAGATAATATGGATATAGAGCGAGAAAGAGGAATTACAATAAAGTCACAAGCAGTAAGAATGTTGTATAAAGCCAAAAATGGTGAAGAATATGAATTTAATTTAATTGACACACCAGGTCATGTTGACTTTAATTATGAAGTATCAAGAAGTTTAGCTGCATGTGATGGAGCTATTTTAGTTGTAGATAGTAGCCAAGGTGTAGAGGCACAAACTCTTGCTAATGTATATTTAGCAGTAGATAATAATTTAGAAATTTTACCTGTTATAAATAAAGTGGATTTACCAAATGCTAGACCACAAGAAGTTAAAGATGAAATAGAAGAAATAATAGGAATTCCAGCACAAGATGCACCATGTATATCAGCAAAATCTGGATTAAATGTAGATCAAGTACTTGAAAGAATTGTTACAGATATTCCTGCCCCAACAGGAGATGAAAATGATCTTTTAAAATGTTTAATATTTGATTCTTTGTATGATAATTATAAAGGAGCAATTGCATATGTGAGGGTAAAAGATGGAACTGTTAAAGTTGGTGATGAAATATTATTAATGGCAGCTAAAAAGAAATTTACAGTAACTGAAGTAGGATATTTTGAGCCAGGAAATTATGTACCAGCTGATAAATTACAGGCAGGAGAAGTTGGGTATATAGCAGCTAGTATTAAAAATTTGTCTGATATAAGAGTTGGTGATACTATAACATTAGCAGACAAACCAGCAAAAGAGCCACTACCAGGTTATAAAAAAGTTAACCCAATGGTATATTGTGGATTATACCCTATGGATGGTAGTGATTATGAAAATTTAAAGATAGCATTGGAAAAATTAAAATTAAATGATGCAGCTTTAGAGTACGAACAAGAGACCTCCGCAGCTTTAGGATTTGGATTCAGATGTGGATTTTTAGGACTTTTACATCTTGAAATAATTGAAGAGCGTTTAGATAGAGAATTTGATTTAAGTTTAATTACAACATCTCCATCAGTTATATATAAAGTTCATAAAACAGATGGAACAGTAATTGATTTGTATAATCCATCAGAGCTACCAGTACCAAATGAAATTTCATATATAGAAGAGCCATATGTAACAGCAGAAATTTTAACACCAAAAGATTTTGTTGGGAATATAATGGATATATGTCAAAATAGAAGAGGTATGTATGTTGATATGAAATACCTTGATCAAAATAGAGTTACACTAATATATGAATTACCACTAAATGAAATAATATATGATTTCTTTGATAATTTAAAATCTAAAACAAAAGGTTATGCATCTTTTGATTATGAATTTAAAGAATATAGAAGATCAGAGCTTGTAAAATTGGATATTTGGGTAAATGGAGAAAGTGTAGATGCATTGTCATTTATAGTTCATAAAGATATGGCATATGACAAAGGCAAAAAAATGGTAGAAAAATTAAAAACAGTTATTCCAAGACACTTGTTTACTATTCCAATTCAAGCTGTTATTGGTGGAAAAATAATAGCAAGAGAAACGATTTCTGCAATGAGAAAAGATGTACTTGCTAAATGTTATGGTGGAGATATTACAAGAAAGAAAAAATTATTAGAAAAGCAAAAACGTGGAAAGAAGAAGATGCGTGAAATAGGAAATGTAGAAATTCCTCAAGAAGCATTTTTATCAGTATTAAAATTAGATGATGAAGCGTAGTGCTTATTAATAGAGTATATATTTTAGAAGGGAGTATGTTTGCATTAAATGCTTACAGAAATAATTAAAGAAAATGAAGAATACTGAAAAGAAATTTAAAAATAAAAAAGAAGTTTTTAAAGAAAATAAGTTAGAAAAATTTGATACACAAGATAAATCAGAAGATCAAATAGAAGGAAGAAATTCAGTAATAGAGCTACTTGAATCAAATAGGGCTGTTAATAAAATATATATAGCAAAAGGCGAAAAACATGGATCTATAAATAAAATAATAGCTTTAGCTAAAGAAAAAAAGATAATAATAAATGAAATTGACAGAGCAAAAATTAATCAAATGTCTCAAACAGATAATAATCAAGGAGTAATTGCAATTGTACCTCCTTTTGATTATTGTGATGTAGATGATATTTTAGATTTAGCTAAAAGCAAAAATGAAAATCCATTTATAATAATTTTAGATGGAATAGAAGATCCACATAATTTAGGATCAATAATTAGAACTGCTGAAACCGCAGGAGTGCATGGTATAATAATTCCTAAAAGAAGGGCTGCTGCTGTTAATAGTACAGTTAACAAAGTTTCCGCAGGGGCAGTACAATATATGAATGTGGCAAGAGTTAATAATATTAATGAAACTATAAAGTATTTAAAGGAAAATGGCGTTTGGATTTGTGGAACTGATATTGCTACAAATACATATTATTATAATCAAGATTATAATATGCCAATAGCAATAGTAATTGGAAGTGAAGGTTTTGGAATGAGTAGACTTGTAAAGGAAAATTGTGATTTTTTAGTTAAAATTCCAATGAATGGAAAAATAACATCTTTAAATGCTTCTGTTTCTGCTGGTATTGTTATGTATGAAGTTGTTAAACAAAGGATAAAATAGGAGGAAATTTTTATGAAGAAAAAGAAGCAAATTATTATGATAAGTATTATTATAATTTTGCTTATAACTATTGTAATTGGATTTTATGTATATAATTGTACAGATTATTTGAAAACGAATCAACAATTGTTTTGGAAATATGTTGTAAAAAATAGTGATATTACAGAAGTTTTTAGTAATGATAATATAGAGCAATTTAAAAATAAGAAAAATTCTAATTCATATATTACCAAGACAGATTTTTTTGTGAATGTAAATAATCAAAAGTATAATTTAAATGCAAATAGTAATGCAAATGGTGGTAATAATAATATCGAAACAAAAGTGTCAATTACAAAAGATTCTGATAATATTATTGACTTTAATCTAGTTAAAAAAAATAATATTGTTGGTGTTAAAATTGATGAACTAGCAAATGGATACATAACACTAAAAAACAGTAATTTAAAGCAAGTTTTTGAAAATATGGGAATTACTGAGTTAGATTATATTCCAGATAATATAAATTGGGGAACTGCAATTGATTTATTAGAAATATCAGAAGAGGATAAAAATTATCTTACAGATAAATATAGTAAATTTATTGTATTAGATACTCAATCACAAAATTATTCAAAGGAAGAGGCTGTTGGAATAAAAATTGATAATGTTATTCATTCTGCAACATCATATAAATTGACATTAACAGAAAATGAAACAAAAAAAATTTTAGTTGATACAATAAAAGAAATTTCAAAAGATAGTAGAGCATTAAATTTAATTTCATCAAAAATGAAGTTACTAAATTTGCCACAAGAAAAATGCCAAATAAGTACAATTTCAAATAAGTTAAATGAATTGGCTGATAAGGTTGACAATGTATACACAACAAGTGATGAGTTTATAGAAATTTCAGTATATGTTGAAAAAGGAAATTTATTGCAAACAAACTTAAAAATATATGAGGATAAATTAATAAAAATAACCTGTGATAAAGAAAACAATAGTATAAACATAAAACAAGAGCTATTAAAAAATGATATTGATAGTAAATTTATTGTTTCAATTTCAGATGCATTAAATAAAGCAGTAAAAATGGTTCAAGAAGTTAATATAACAAACAAAATATCTGATGATAAGAATTCTATTGAAACAAATATAATAGTTGAATGTAAAAATAACATAAATTTAGGCTATATATCAACAACAAAAATAACAGATGATGTTGAGCAAAATGTTGATTATGATAATTCTGCGAAAATCATATTAAATGACCTAAATGAAAGACAATTTAAAAATTTATATAATGCTGTAAAGGAATTATTACCAAAGATATATAACGAAAAAAAGCAATTGTTATTAGGTGATAATCAAACAAATGAAGAAAGCCAACAATAAGCTAAAGATTGAATTTTAGAAAACAACAAGATGTAAAATAGGAGGTAAACATATGAACTGGAATATACAAGATTCATATTGTAATTGGAATTCAGAAATATCTAATGAAAAAGAAAAGTTAAGAATAGCTAAAATTATTGCTGATAAAGTTAAAGATGGAGAAGTTATAGGCTTTGGCTCTGGGTCAACTTCGTTTTTAGCTGTTAAGGAAATTGCAAAAAAAATTAAAAATCAGAACTTGAAAATATTAGCAATACCAACATCATATGAAATTAAATTATTATGTAGTAGTTTAGGAATTGAAACAGTTTCATTAATAGAAAAAAAGCCTGATTGGTGTTTTGATGGAACAGATGAAATTGATGGAAACAATTGGCTAATAAAGGGTAGAGGTGCTGCAATGTTTAAAGAAAAGCTAAATATTGTAAATTCTAATAAAGCATATATTTTAGCTGATAATAGCAAATTTGTTAATAAATTAGGAGAAAAATTTTGTGTACCAGTTGAGTGTTACCCAGATTCAATAAATTATGTAAAAGAAGAATTGTATAAGTTAGGTGCTAAAAGTTGTACCTTAAGATTAGGCAAAGGAAAAGATGGACCTATAATTACAGAAAATAATAATTTTATTATAGATACAAAATTTGAGAAAATTGATGAACAATTGGAGCAAAAAATAAAATTAGTTTCAGGTGTTATAGAATCAGGATTATTTATAGGATATAATAATATAGAAATTATAAAGTAATTAAAAGTAGAGGAGAAAAAGATTATGTGGGGAGATATAGCAATTGCGTTTGTTTTAGCATTTATAACATCATATGTTGTAGTACCATATTCAATGAGATTAGCTAAAAAAGTAAAAGCAATAGATGTTCCATCTGAAAGAAGGATAAATAAAGTTCCAATGCCTAGATTAGGAGGAATTGCAATAATTGCAGGTTTTTTTGTATCAATGATATATTTAATTATATCAATGGAACTTGAAGATAAAGGTGTAATAACTGAATACTATTGGAAAATTACTGGTTTTTTCATAGGAATAATTATAATTTCAATAGTAGGATTTGTGGATGATTGCAAAAGTATTCCACCTTTAGCAAAGTTACTTGGTCAAACATTGGCAGCAGGGGTTGCAATGGCATTTGGAATAACTATTGGAGATCTTAATATACCAATAATAGATAAACTTATTGAATTAAATGGTGCTATTGAATATATAATAACTTGGTTTTGGATTGTCGGAATAACTAATGCAATAAATCTTACAGATGGATTAGATGGATTGTCATCAGGAATTACATTAATTGCGTGTATATCTTTATTAATAATTTTTGCAAGCAATGAATCTCCACTAATTTCAATATTATTAATAACTGCACTAGCAGGTGGTATAGTTGGATTTTTGCCATTTAATTATAATCCAGCTAAAACATATATGGGAGATTGTGGATCTAATTTTTTAGGATATGCTATATCAATTATATCTATTTTAGGTGTTGCCAAAACATATACTGCAATTGTAATTATTGCACCAATTATAGTACTAGCTTTGCCTATTTTAGATACAACATTTGCAATAGTTAGAAGAGTTATTAAAGGAAAATCATTGAAAGCAATCGTACAACCTGACAAAGGACATTTACATCATAGGTTAATGAGTTTAGGATATACTCAAAAAGAAGCTGTTCTTATATTATATGGAATAGCTACAACATTAGGAATGTTTGCTATAATTTGGCTAGAAAGTGGAATTTGGAAAGCTGTATCTTTTGCTTTATTGATTATTGCAATATTTGCAATGGGATATAATGATATATTAAAAAAGAAGGAATAATTAATTATGAAAAAAGTTTTGTTTATTTCAAGCACAGGTGGGCATTTTAGTGAATTACTCCAATTAAAACCATTGTTTAAAAAGTATGATTCGTATATAATAACTGAAAGGGATAAAACAAATGAAGGGCTAAAAAAAGAATATGGTAATAAAATTTACTATTTGCCATATGGAACCAGAAGTAAGTTATTTACATATATTTTTAAATATTTGTTTTTATGTTTTAAAACAATATATTTATATTTTAAAATTAGACCTAAATATATTGTAACAACAGGAACACATACAGCTGGACCAATGTGTTATTTAGGAAAATTGTTTGGTAGTAAAATAATTTTTATAGAAACATTTGCTAATTCAAAATCAAAAACATTATCTGGAAAAATGATATATCCAATAGCTAATTTATTTATAGTTCAATGGAAAGAGATGCTTAAGTCCAAAGGCAACTTATGGAGGATCAATATATTAAATTAAAAGAAAGGATATAATCAATTAAATATAATTGATTATAAAAGAAGAAATATGATTTTAGTTTTATTGGGAACACAAAATAATAATTTTAATAGATTATTAAATGCTATACAAGAAAACATAGATAATGGTGTTATAGATGATGAGGTAGTGGTTCAAGCAGGTTTTACGAAGTTTGATTCAAAAGATATGAAAATTTTTTCTATGATAGATAAAGAAAAATTTTCAAAGCTCCAAGATGAGGCAGATTTAATTATTACACATGGTGGTGTTGGTTCAATTATATCATCATTAGAAAAAGGAAAAAAAGTTATTGTTGTACCTAGACTAAAACAATATGGAGAGCATGTAAATGATCATCAAATTCAAATAGCAGAACGTTTTAAAAGTTTAGGTTATGTTAAATCTGTATTAGATATAAATGAGCTTGGTAAAACGATTAAATCTATGAAAAATTTTATACCAAAAGAATACAAAAGAAGTAAAAGCAGTGTAATTACAATTATTGAAGATTTTATAGATAATAATTAAATGAAAAGGGGTAGTTGATGAATAATAAACCAATAGATGTATTAAAAAAATATATTAATAAAATTGTAAATTCAGAGCTATATATTATATTCATAGGTATAATTCTATTTATAAAAATGTGTCATTTTTATAGAAATACAATTTATCAATCAGACATAATGAATATGGAGATTATATCAAAAACATTTATTTTTTCAATGTTTGTGGTTACTCCATTATTTTTATTGAAAAATAGAGGCAGATTTATTTTTGGAAATATCATAAATTTACTATTGAGTATTTTAATGTTTGCAGATGATTTGTATTATGGGTATTCAACAAGTTTAATTTCTATTGCACAAATAAGTAATTTGCAATATTCAGAACAAATAACAAATGCTATATCAGACTTATTCAATTTTTCTCAACTTATGTATTTTATAGATATTATAATTATGGTTATACTTATAATAACTAAATATATTAAGATACAACATATTAAAACAAAGAGTTGGAAACCTGCTATATTATATACAATAATAATGTTAACTGTTTATAATTCCACAATATCAAATTATGTATTAGATGCTGAAATTTGCAGATATAATAAAAAAATGCAATTAGAAAAAGGAACTTTATACACATTTCATTATTTAGATGTACAAAGTAATATGAATTTAAAGAAAACAGCAAAATATACAAATAAATTTGATATGCTTGGAGCATATACTGAATTAAAAGATAATTATTCAGATAAATATGATAATATAGATTATGATTTGAGTGGGGTGGCAGAAGGAAAAAATGTTATTTTGTTACAATTAGAGTCAATACAAAATTTTGTAATAAATAAATCAATAAATGGAAAAGAAATCACACCTAATTTAAATAAATTTTTAAATGAAAATGTGCAAGTTGATAATATGATAATTCAAAGTTATTCGACAACAGCAGATTCAGAACATTCAGTTATATCATCATTATATCCATTAGAAAATGGTATGGCTTTTGCACAATATAGCTCTAATACATATGATGATATATTTAAATTATATAAAAATGCTGATTATTATACTATGTATATGCACGGAAATGATGGAGCATTTTGGAATCGTAAAAATGTTTATAGATTATTAAATATAGATAGTATTAATTTTATAGATAGTTTTGATCCTGATAGTGAATTAATTAATGGTTGGTTATCAGATGAAGCTTTGTATAGACAGGCAGTAGAAAAAATAAGTAAAAGTGATTCACCATTTTTTGCAAATATAATAAGTGCATCATCTCATACAGGATTTGATTTACCAGGTATTGAGGATAAATACAGTAAAGTATCAATTGATGTAGGAAAATACAAAGATACATATTTTGGAAATTATTTAGAAGCAGTAAATTATGCAGATTATGCATTTGGAATATTTGTCGAAGAATTAAAGAAAGCTGGTTTATATGATAATACTGTGATATTTATATTTGGAGATCATTATGGACTTCAAATGTATAATGAGGAAATGTTAGAGTTTATAAAAGATACTGACCATGAATATAACAATGTAGAAACAGAAATAAATTATGCTAATGTAGTTTGTGGAGTACATATTCCAAATGTAAAAAAGATGGAAATAACTAGAACTGTAAGTAAATTAGATATAAAACCAACCTTATGCTATCTTTCAGGAATTGAAGATGGAATTTCGCTTGGAACAAATATGTTATCAAATAAAGATTTTGCATGTATTAATAATGGAATTATTGTAACAGATGATTATTACTATAATGGAATTTGGTTTTATAGGTCTGATGGTACAGAGGTTAATTTAGATGAAATAGATGATGAAAAAAGTCAATTATTAAAATGTTATGAAAAAAATATGAATGATGAGTTATCAATATCAAATTCAATAGTTTTGAATAATTTATTAAAATAAGCAAAAGACAAGAAAGGATGGAAAAAATGGATGGCAGACAAATAATAAGTCCTGAATTGAAGGATGTAGGTGAGGAAAATCTAGAAACTTCATTAAGACCCAAAATACTAGATGATTATATTGGGCAATCTAAAGTAAAAGAAAATATGAAGATTTATATAGAAGCGGCTAAAAAAAGAGGAGAGCCACTTGATCATGTTTTGCTATATGGACCTCCGGGATTAGGTAAAACAACTTTATCAAATATAATTGCAAATGAAATGAACTCTAATATAAAAGTTACATCAGGTCCAGCAATAGAAAAGGCAGGAGATTTAGCAGCATTACTTACAAATTTATCAGAATTTGATGTTTTATTTATAGATGAAATACATAGATTAAATAAAAATGTAGAAGAAATATTATATCCTGCTTTAGAAGATTATACTTTGGATATAGTAATAGGAAAAGGTCCAACTTCAAAATCGATAAGAATAGATTTACCTAAATTTACTTTAATAGGAGCAACAACAAAAGCTGGATCTTTATCAACTCCATTAAGAGATAGGTTTGGAATTGTAAGTAGATTAGAGCTATATAATATAGATGATTTAAAAACAATTGTTAAAAGATCAGCAAGAATATTAGGAGTAAATATAGATGATTTATCAGCAGAAGAGATTGCTAGAAGATCAAGAGGGACACCAAGAATTGCTAATAGATTATTAAAAAGGGTTAGAGATTATGCAATAGTTTTAGCAAATAATGATATTGATATTAAATTAACTAAAATAGCTCTAAATAGATTAGAAATAGATGAAATGGGGCTTGATGATGTTGATAGAAAAATTCTAGAAACTATGATAGAAAAATATGGTGGAAGACCAGTAGGTATTGAGGCATTAGCTACAACAATAGGTGAGGAAATAGATACTTTAGAAGATGTATATGAACCATATTTAATTCAAATAGGATTTATTGCAAGAACAATAAGAGGTAGAATACCATTACCAGCAGCATATACGCATATGGGATATGAACTTAAATAATAATCGTAGGAGAGGATTTGATTATTTATGAAAAACTTGAGAGGTTTTATTTTTTGGTCTGGAATTTTAATTATAATAGCTACTAATGTAATGTCTAGTAGTTTATCAAATTTAGATGAAATATGGAACTTTAATTTAGCAAGATGTATAGCAAATGGATTAGTGCCATATAAAGATATAAATATGGTTGTAACACCATTATTGAGTTTTATAGTTGCACCTTTTTTGAAACTTTTTGGTCAAGAGCTTTTTATAACAAGAGCAATTTTAATATTATTAACATTTATTATTTTTGTGCTAATATATAATATTTTTAGAAAGCTAAATATATCAAAAACAATATCTAAAGTTTCAGTTATATCTATATTATTGCTTCAATTAAGTTATTTAGGTTTAAATTATAATTATTTTATAATGTGTT
This sequence comes from uncultured Clostridia bacterium, assembly GCA_934167365.1. Lineage (GTDB taxonomy): Bacteria > Bacillota > Clostridia > TANB77 > CAG-508 > CAG-492. The sequence goes on along the minus strand of CAKPKU010000001.1, from coordinate 61,713 downwards.
TAACCGCAATAATTATTTTATTAGAGCTAAGCTGTATTAGAAAAAATAGTAATATTATAGTAAAAGAACTTTTTATAGGATTACTAGGTGGACTAGCAGTTTGTACAAAACAAACAATTGGAGTATTAATATGTGGAGTTATTATATGTAGTCCATTATTTTTTATAAATAAAAAAGATGATATTAAAAATGTATTAAAACATATAGGAATTAGAATTATTGGTATGATTATTCCAATAATAGCATTTATAATATATTTAATGGTTAATAATGCATTTCACGAATTTATAGATTATGCAATTAAAGGAATAAAAACATTTAGCAATACTATAAGTTATAAGGATTTGATAAACTCACAAAAAATATATATTAAAATATTAGGTATAATCGCACCAATATTATTAATTATTACAATTGTATTTAATATTGTATTAAAATTAAAAAAGAAAGTAGATAAAAATTTATTCATATTAACAGTATATACATTACCTATTTTTATTTTAGTATATCCTATTGCAGATGAGTTTCATTTTGTTATTGCTGTAATTCCAATAATTATTTTATTTGTATATGAATTAGTAAAAATATTTAGAAGATTTATTAAGAAAACTTTTATTGAAAAATATATAATGGAATTTCTTGAGATTATTACAGTTTTAGGCACAATTTCTTTAGCTTTATTTTTTGTTGTAAAATATGATGAAACTTTAGGAAATTTAAGCAAATATAAGCTAGTAAATCACTTCTATCAAATTAATATATCTGAAAGTGTATATAAATCAATAACATCAGTAGATAAATATATTAGCTCTTCACAAAAGAAAGTTTATATATTAGATTCAACAGCAGCCATATACATGATACCACTTGATAGATATAATAAAGATTATGACCTATTTTTATTGGGAAATTTAGGTTCAGGAGTAGAAGAAAAACAAATAGATAATATAAAAAATGAAGATGCAAAATACTTAATTTTAAAAGATGAATATAATAGAAATTGGCAAACACCTGAAAGGGTTAGGTCATATATAAAAGATAATATGAAATATATTGAATCTGTTGATATATTTGATGTATATGAAAACAATTCCAAAACAGAAGAGCAAACAGAAGAACCACCACAAAATACTGAAAATAATAGTGTAGATCAAAGTAATAATGAACAAACAAATAGTGAAGAAGCGGAAAACACAGTTCAAAATCAACAAGAAGAAATAGTGCCACAAAGTCAACCAACAGAGCAATAATATAAAATATGAAGAGAGGAATAAAAAATGAAATTGTTAATGCACACTTGTTGTGCACCATGTAGTGTATATTGTATAGATGAATTAAGAAAAAATGGTATAGAGCCAACATTATATTGGTACAACCCAAACATACACCCATATACAGAATATACAGCAAGAAGAGATTGTTTAAAACAATATGCTGAAAGAGTTAATGTAAAAGCCATATTTAATAATGAATATGGCTTAGATGAGTTTTGTAAAAATGTATCAAATAATTTAAATGCAAGATGTGTAAATTATTGTTATTTGGTACGATTAAGAAAAACATTTGAATATGCAAAAGAAAATGGATATGATACAGTAACAACAACACTTTTATATAGTATTTATCAGAAACATGATTTTATAAAAAAAATAATGGAAGATTTGAGTAAAGAATTCGGAATAAATTTTTTATACATAGATTTTAGAAAGGGATTTTGGCAAGGTCATAATAAAGCAATAGAGCAAGGTTTATATATGCAAAAGTATTGTGGATGTATATTTTCTGAAGAACAAGTTTTTTTATCACAAACAAATAATAAGCCGAAATTACCAGATGGATTTGAATTTCTTCCTGTAAAAAGAAGTATAAATATAAAAAAGGAAAAAGATAGTAAAGAACAATATATGGATTTATTACTTGAAGCTGATCCAAGCAAAGATATAATAAATAATTATTTAAGAAATGCAGATTTATTTGTATTAACATATAATGAAAATATAGCATGTGTAGCAGTGGTTACAAAGATAAATGAAAATATAGTAGAGCTAAAAAACATAGTAACAAAAAAAGAATACAGAGGAAAAGGCTATGGAAAGAAAATGATAAAATATTTAGCAGATAATTATAAAACAAAATATGAAAAAATGATTGTTGGAACATCAGAAAATAATATTCCATTCTATGTTAAGCAAGGATTTGATAAATATGAAAAAACAATAAAAAATTTCTTTATAGATAATTATAATGAAGAGATATGGGATAATGGTTTACATTGCATAGATATGTATTATTATTCAAAAAATTTAAAAAAAGGATATGTAACGAAACAGAAATGATTATAAAAAAACAGATGAAGAAATAATTCATAGAGGTGATAAATAAATGTCAGAGATAACTAAAAAAGCACTAGCTGCATCATTAAAAAAACTACTGTCAAAAAAAGAATTATCTAAAATAACAATTTCTAATATTACAAATGATTGTGGAGTAAACAGACAAACTTTTTATTATCATTTTAAAGATGTATATGATTTGTTGGAATGGATATATTTAAATGAAGTAATACAATCAATAAATGGAAAAGATACTTATGATACTTGGCAACAAGGTTTTTTGTCTATATTTGAATATATACTAAATAATAGAGAATTTGTAAAAAATACATATAATTCTATAAGCAGAGAAATTTTTTTGAGATTCATTTACAAACAAACTAGTTTATTATTAATGAATATAATAGAAGAAAAATCAAAAAATATGAGAGTAAAAGTGGAAGATAAACAATTTATAGCAGATTTTTATAAATATGGTTTTGTTGGAATTGTTCAAGATTGGATTGAATGTGGAATGAAGGAGCAGCCTGATAATATAATAAAAAAACTAAATAGTATAATAGAAGGCAGTTTTGAAAATGCTTTAGAAAATTTAGAATATAGTAAATTATAAAATATACCCAAATAGAAGTACATTGGGTATATTTTATAATTTATTCCCGAAAAATTGAAATTTAGACAAAGTTAAAAAAATGTAAAAAAGTTATACATATGTATTTTTTTGTTTATTGTAAATTTTAAAATATTATTTTTATAATGTGTCATAATAACAATAAAGGAGGAAAAAAATTATGTATTACAGTAGTGGAAATTATGAGGCTTTTGCTAAGCCAAGAAAACCAGAAGGTGTGGAAAGAAAATCTGCTTATATTGTAGGATCTGGATTAGGGGCATTAGCAGCAGCATGTTTTTTGGTTCGTGATGGACAAATGAAGGGAGAGCGTGTTCATATTTTAGAAAAAGATCCAATTCCTGGAGGCGCTTGTGATGGATACCTTTACAATAGTTTAGGATATGTAATGCGTGGTGGAAGAGAAATGGATAATCACTTTGAATGTATGTGGGATTTGTTTCGATCTATACCATCAATTGAAACTGAAGGAGTAAGTGTATTAGATGAGTATTACTGGTTAAATAAAGAAGATCCAAATTATTCGTTAATGAGAGCAACAGTAAATAGAGGTGAAGATGCTCATACTGATAAAAAATTTGCCTTGTCTGATAAAGGTGCAATGGAAATAATGAAACTATTTTTTACACCTGATGAGGAGTTATATGATAAAAAAATTACAGACTTTTTTGATGATGAAGTATTAAATTCAAATTTCTGGTTATATTGGCGCACAATGTTTGCTTTTGAAAATTGGCATAGTGCATTAGAGATGAAATTATATATCAAACGTTTTATACATCATGTTGGAGGACTTCCTGATTTTACAGCATTAAGATTTACAAAGTATAATCAATATGAATCAATGATACTTCCTATGGTTAAGTATTTAGAAAGCTTTGGAGTACAGTTCCATTATGGGGTGAAAGTTGAAAATGTTGAATTTGATATAAAGCAAGATAAGAAATTAGCAAAAAGAATTGTAGTTTTTCGTGATGGAAAAGAAGATTATATTGATTTATTAGAAGATGATTTAGTATTTATAACAAATGGTGGTTGTGTTGAAAACTCTACATTGGGTAGTCAAAATGAGGTTGCGCCATTTAATACTGAAATAAAACCAGGTGGTGGATGGGATATGTGGCGTAAAATCGCAGCACAAGATCCAGCTTTTGGAAATCCAAATAAATTTTGTTACAATCCGGAGTTAAGTAACTGGATGAGTGCTACTGTAACAACATTAGATGACCGTATTCCACCATATGTTCAAAAAATTTGTAAGAGAGATCCTTTTTCAGGAAAGGTTGTAACAGGAGGAATTGTTACTGTTAAGGATTCAAACTGGTTATTAAGTTGGACATTTAATCGCCAGCCACAATTTAGAAGTCAGCCTAAAGGTCAACTTGTGGGATGGATTTATGGGCTATTTAGTGATAAACCAGGTAATTATATTAAAAAAGCAATGAGAGATTGTACTGGTAAAGAAATATGTATGGAATGGTTATATCATTTGGGAGTTCCAGAAAATCAAATTGAAGATATGGCAGAAAATAGTGCTAATACAATTCCATGTATGATGCCATATATTACGGCTTTCTTTATGCCAAGATCAGCTGGAGACAGACCATTAGTAGTTCCTGAAGGAAGTGTGAATTTTGCCTTTTTAGGTCAATTTGCAGAAACAAAAAGAGATACAATATTTACAACCGAATATTCAATTCGTACAGCAATGGAGGCAGTTTATACATTACTAAACATAGATCGTGGAGTTCCAGAAGTTTGGGGAAGTGTATATGATATTCGTGATTTATTAAATGCTACTGTTCAATTAAGAGATGGAAAATCAATTACAGATATGAATTTAGGATTAAAAGAAAAAATTGCATTAAAAGAGCTTATTAAAAAAGTTAAAGGAACAGATATTGAAAAAATTCTTAAGGAGCATGGAGTTATTTAGTAATTAATCTGATTAAAAAGATTGCAAAAAAATGATATATTAATAAAAATCATTGAAAATACGTTGGTAAATTCAATGATTTTTATGTATTTTTATGTTTTTATATTTGATCTTCAATAATAGGAGGGACAAAATTTTCAATAGCAGATCTAAGTTTTGGATGATAAATTACAAAATGAATAGATGGACTAGTATCTTTTGAAATCATAATCCAATTTTTTTCAAAAATAAGAACTTGAATATTTTTAAAGGTACGGTAAGAGCTCTTTATCAATTTATAATTAATAGTATTTTTCTCATATAATTTAGTTAATTCTACATGCTCCAAATATTCTTCGTAATTATAATATATTTTACTTTCACAAAAACTGTTAGAAAGAGCAAGTTTTGCTGGTTGCTCATCAAATGCACTCTTTGAAATTTCAAAAAACTCATCTTGGAAAATGTTAGTATCAAGAATAGTTTGAATTCTTTGTTTTTCCTCATTAACAGATGTTACAATTGTTTGTATATCATTATCAGATATGTTATTCTTTTTTAAAATTCGTAAAAGTAAATCATCAGAAATAGTGTGAATAGGCAATGATGATAAAATTCGCCTTCTGTTTCCAGAAATAATAGCATTTGAGGATAGAAAAGCATTAAAAGCATTTTTATTTTCAAGTCTATATATATCCATCAAATGTTTTGCTTTTTCAAGGAGATGATTTGCTTTATTTTTATAATATGCAACTTCAGTTTTATTACTAGTCAAATAATATTTTCCACTATCATGATGACCTTGAATACATTCTCCAGTAAGAGCGACACTTCCAGATGTATAGTTGGAATGATTATAAAAATTATCTTGATAACCCTTTAAATAATATGGTGAAACTTGTCCTGTCATATAAATTGGTATCCAACTTTCTAAACCTAACATCATTTCATTAAATGGCCTATCAAGATTATGAATTATATTTAAATGAAGTCCTTTTTTTAGTGTCATAGCAATAGCAAACATCCATTTTTTACCAAAGTCAACATCTTTTGCCATATCTTCCATAGGCATATCACTGCACATAAAAACAGGTTCATTAGATTTTGAAAAAACAGTTGCTTTGAAAAAGTCTAATTCGCCTTTTTTCATTTCCTCGATTCCATAATAATTTTTAGATCCAGATTTATAAAAAGGAACAAATGGAATTTTCATCTCATCAAAATGAATTGCTTTTATGTATTCATTTAAGTTAAAAGTATCTAAATTGGTAAGAAAGTCATTGATGTAATCAGGTTGAGGAGATACATTAGTAGAAAACCAATTTCGTAAATTTTCAAAATAAATAGATTTATTTTGTAGGTCTTCCTCTGAACAGTTTATAAGAATTGATATTGTTTTTATATCAGATTCAGTATTATATTTACTTACAATAAAACTGCATACATCATCAATAAAAATTTGGGGCTTTGATGGTAATTTATTACCTGTATGTAATCTAGAAAGATATGATGAATCAAAGCCTATTTTTCGAGACATTTCTGCTAAATTTATATTTAATATTGAAACTAATTCATTAAAATTTTTAACCAATTGCTCTAAATCAATGTGTACATCATTTAATGTAGCAGAAAGACTTTTATATATTTCTTCTTTTGTTGTCTTAAGTTTTTTTTCAGTAGATAACTTGAATAATCCGCTTGCTAGTAAGTCTAATTGTTTACTTCTTATACTTGGAGTTCTTTCACCATTTCTATAACGGCTTATAACAGTAGGTGAAAGACCAGAGGCATCTGCTAAATCTTTTGAAGAACAGTCTATTTTTGTTATATAATTATTTAGTTGTTTAGTAAAGTTCATAAAAACACCATATACTAATTATAATAATTAGCTACCTTTCAAATTTTAGTTTTATTTTTGATATTATAGCACAAAATGTCAAAAAAACAATTAATAATTCAAAGTTAGAATTATATACTAAATCAATTTATATTATAGCAGCTAAAAATATTGATTTTATAATATTTTTTTTATATAATTGGAAAGCAGATAAGAAAGGAAGAATAATAATGAGTAGATTGTTACTAATAGATGGAAATAGCATATTAAATAGAGCATTTTATGGAATAATGGGAAGTAAAATGTTAACAACGAAAGATGGAACATATACAAATGCAGTATATGGTTTTTTAGCAATAATGTTTAAAGCACAAGAGGATTTATCACCAGATTATTTAGCTGTAACATTTGACTTAAAAGCACCAACAGCAAGACATAAAATGTATGAAGGATATAAGGCAAACCGTAAAGGTATGCCAAATGAATTAGCTGCTCAAATGCCTATTATAAAAGATGTATTAACAAAAATGAATATAACAATAATAGAGCAAGAGGGTTATGAAGGAGATGATATATTAGGAACATTTGCTAGATTAGGAGAAGAAGCAGGTTTAGATGTAACAATTCTTTCAGGAGATAGAGATACTTTTCAGCTTGCAACTGATAAAGTAACAATACATATTCCTAGAACTAAAGCAGGAAAAACAGAGATAGAAGATTTTGATAAAGAAAAGGTAATAAATACTTATAATGTATTGCCAAAACAATTGATCGAAGTAAAAGGTTTAATGGGAGATTCTTCAGATAATATACCAGGAGTACCAGGAGTTGGCGAAAAAACAGCATATAAGCTAATTGGGGAATATAAAACAATTGACAATTTATATAATTTATTAGAAAAAGATGAGGCATCAACAATAAAAGGAAAATTAAAAGAAAATTTAATACAAAATAAAGATTTAGCCTTATTGTCAAGAACATTGGGAACAATAGATGTTAATGTTCCAATAAATGGTATATCAATAGATGATTTGAAGATTAAAGAATGGGATAAAGAAGCGGTATATAATAAGTTTAAAGAGCTAAATTTTAAGAGATACATAGATAGATTTGAATTATCAGGTGATGAATCTACAAGCAAGGAATTAAAAGATTTATTTGAAATTAATGAAGAATCTAATTTTAGTAAAATAATTGATATTATTAAAAAACAAGGTAAATTAGTATATTATTTATACAAAATAGAAGATAAAAACAGTGAAAATATAATTAAAAAGACCGTAAAATCTATTAGTATATATGATGAAGAAAAAGCAATTGTATACTATTGTAAAATAAATTCTGAAAATTTAATAAAATATTTTAAGGAAATATTTGAAGATGCAGCTATAAAAAAATATGGATATAAATTAGTAGAGGATTACGTTTTATTAAAAGAGCTAGGAATAAATCCTGAAAATATATCTTATGATGCAGAAATTGCAGCATATGTTATAAATCCTACTAATAAATATAAATTAAATGATTTATCAATGGAATATTTAGGTATAGACATTAATGAATTTGTTGAAAACGAAAGTGAGCAAAAAAATTCAGTAAGTGGTCAAATGAATCTTTTTGATTCAGTAGAAGAAAATGATAATGAAAAATACGAAATTGCAATGTATTCATATGTAATTGGAAATTTGTATGAAAAAACAATGAAGAAATTAGAAGAATATAATAGTACAGATTTATTTAATAATATAGAAATGCCATTATTACAAGTATTAGCAGAAATGCAATTTAATGGATTATATGCAGATAAGGAAGAGCTAATTGAAATAGGAGATAAATTAAAGCAAGAGCTAAATGTTTTAACAGATGAAATTCATAAATTAGCAGGAGAAGAGTTTAATATAAACTCTACAAAGCAATTAGGAGTTATTTTATTTGAAAAACTTCAATTACCAGTAATAAAAAAGACAAAAACAGGTTATTCAACAGATGTAGATATATTGGAAAAATTAAAAGATAAGCACCCAATAATTGAAAAAATTTTAGAATATAGAAGTTTAATGAAATTAAATTCAACATATGTAGAAGGTTTACTTCCATATATAAACAAAAAGACAGGGAGAATTCATTCATATTTTCATCAAACAATAACAGCCACAGGTAGAATAAGTAGTACAGAGCCGAATTTGCAAAACATACCAACTCGTTTAGATTTAGGTAAACAATTAAGAAAAGTATTTAAACCAAAACAAGGGTACATATATGTTGATGCCGATTATTCACAAATTGAATTAAGGGTATTAGCTCATATTTCACAAGACAAAAATATGGTTCATGCATTTCTAAATGAAGAAGATATTCATAAACAAGCTGCTTCAAAGGTATTAAATATTCCTATTGATGAAGTTACAAAAGAGCAAAGAAGTTCAGCAAAAGCAGTAAATTTTGGAATTGTTTATGGAATAAGTGATTTTGGATTGGCTGAACAGTTAGGAATATCTAAAAAAGAAGCTAAAAAATATATAGATCAATATCTAGAAAAATATAATGGAATAAATAAATTTATGAAAGACATTGTAGAGCAGGCTAAAGAAAACGAATATGTTGAAACATTATTTCATAGAAGAAGATATATACCAGAGCTAAGCTCTAATAATTATATGGTAAGACAATTTGGCGCAAGAGCTGCCATGAATACACCAATACAAGGAACAGCAGCAGATATAATGAAAATTGCAATGGTGAGCTTATATAAAGAGCTAAAAAATCAGAATTTAGATGCAAAAATTGTTCTTCAAATTCATGATGAGTTAATGATTGAATGTAAAGAAGAAGAGCATGAAAAAGTTGAAAAAATACTAAAAAAATGCATGGAAGGTGCAATTAAATTAAGTGTACCATTAGAGGTAGAAGTATCTTGTGCACATAATTGGTATGATTTAAAATAATACAAAAGAAAGGGAAGATAGTATGCCAAAAAAACTTAAGGCATTTATTATTACTATATTAATAGTATGTATATCATATATAGGAATTGTAAAATTGCTTAAAATTCCTGATAGGATAATGAAAAAAATGTATCCGAAAACATATTCTGAATATGTTACAGAATATTCTAGAGAATATGATGTTGATCCATTATTAATATATGCAGTAATAAAGGCAGAAAGTAATTTTAAAGATAATGTAGTGTCAAACAGTAATGCTAAAGGTGTTATGCAATTAATGGATTCGACAGCAGATGAAGTGGCAAGTAATGTAATGACAGATACAACATTTGAACCAAACATGCTATTTGATGCAGGAATAAATATAAAACTAGGTACAAAGTACCTATCAGATTTATTACAAAAATATAATGGAAATTATTGTTTAGCAATTGCAGCATATAATGCTGGAATTGGAACAGTAGATAAATGGATTCAAGATGGTGTTATAAAAGAAGATGGATCTGATATAGAGAATATTCCTTATAAGGAGACTAATAATTATGTTAGGAAAATTATAAGGGATTACGGGATTTATGAGAGATTGTACTAAATTATGGCAAACTGCCATTTTATCAAATTGGAAAGAATTATTTAAATATCTACCAATAGAAAGTATAATTAAAGGAAATCAAGAGGAATATTATAAGGCAATAGCTAATTCTAATATAGCAGGTAGTTCAAATGAGTTTATTGAATTTATGTTAGAAATAATTAATAAAGCTGTTGATAAAATGAAAATCACACAAGAAACTACACAAGAAAAAATAATAAATTTAATAAGAGAAAATCCAAAAATCACTCAAATAGAAATGGCACAGAAGCTTAATTTAACAAGAGATGGTGTGTCTTATAATATAAAGAATTTAAAGGAAAATGGAATAATAGAAAGAATTGGATCGACAAAAAATGGAGAATGGAAAATAAAATCAGTGAATAAGTAACAAATAATGTAAATTACAAATTAAAAGTTCACAGTTACCACATTTTGATTATACTAAATATTAATATAAAAATAAATGAAGAAAGGAGTGTATGGTGTATTTTAGTTATTAAATATATCATACAAGATATAATGAAAAAGATTTTGTTTGCAGCATATTCATTAAATATAGGTGGAATAGAGACCGCACTTGTAACATTGATAAATTATCTGGCTAAAAAACAGTATGATATAACATTAGTTCTCGAAAAAAAAGAAGGAATATTTTTGGACATAATTGATAAAACAGTAAAAATAATAGAATATTCACCAAGTTATAATAAAAATAAAATAATAGCAAAATTGAAGAATGCAACAAAAAGATTAAAATTTATCTTCAAGTATAAAAATAAATTTGATTGTGCTATATCGTTTGCAACATATTCGTTATCATCATCATTTATAGCAAGAACTGCATCAAATAACAGTGTATTATGGGTTCACAATAATTATTTGAGTTTTTTTGAGAATAATGAAGAAAAGTATTTAGACTTTTTTAATAAAGTAAATGTAGAAAAGTTTTCAAAAATTGTTTTTGTATCAGAAGAATCTAAAAATGATTTTGAAAGAAGATTTAAATATCTGAGTGAAAAATTGATTGTATGTAATAACTTAATTGATTATAAAGAAATAGTAAAGAAATCAGAAGAATGTATAACAGATTTTAAAAAAAGTAGTGATGAAATAACTTTTTTAAATATAGGAAGACATGATGAAAAGCAAAAACAATTAACAAGATTAATAAAATCAGCTCAAATATTAAAACAAAAAAAATATAAATTTAAAATAATATTAGTAGGTGCAGGTCCAGACACACAATATTATAAAAAGCAAGTAAAAGATTTAAATTTAGAAAATGAAATAATATTTTTAGGACCTAAAAAGAATCCATATCCATATTTTAAACAATGTGATAGTGTAATTTTAACATCAAATTTTGAAGGTTATCCAGTTGTATATATAGAATCATTTGTATTCAATAAACCAATAATAACAACAGATGTATCAGATAGTGAAAAAGACATAAATGGGAAATATGGTTTAGTGTGTTCAAAAGATGTTAAACAAATAAGCAATGCAATGGAAAATTTTATAAATAATGGCTATGAAATAAAAGATAAATTTAATCCAGAAAAGTATAACAATGAAATAATAAAAAAGGTAGAAAATATAATATTAAATAAAACTACATAAGAAGTCGGAAAAATGCAAAAAAATTCAAAGCTAGGAGGCAAAAATGAAATTAATAAGCATAATAATTCCTATATATAATACACAAAAATATCTAGAAAAATGTATAGAATCAGTAGAAAATCAAACATACAATAATATGGAAGTAATACTAGTAAATGATGGATCGACAGACAGCTCTGAAAAAGTAATACAGCCGTATTTGCAAAAATATGAAAATATTAAATATTACAAAAAGGAAAATGGAGGCTTATCAGATGCCAGAAATTATGGAATACAAAAGGCAACAGGAGACTATATATGCTTTTTAGATTCAGATGATTATATAGATATAGATTTGTTTTCAAACTTAAAGAAGTATATAGATTCAGACTATGATATGATAAAATACAAACTAATAAAGGTAGATGAGGATTATAATGAAATAGATAAAGTAGATGGTCCAGTATTTGAAGAAAAAACAGGGGAAGAAGCATTTAATACATTATATTACCAAGATTTAATGTTACAACCAGCATGGTTATATTTATATAAAACTGAATTTTGGAAGGAAAATGATTTCAAATATCCAGTAGGAAGGCTTCATGAAGATTTTGCATTAACATCTTTAATAATGCTAAAAGCAAAAAAAGTAGCATCAACTAATGTTTATGGATATTATTATTACCAATCTACAACAAGCATAACAAGAGGAAATAATCAGCAAAAAGTAATGAAAAGAGCAATGGATATGCTAAATCACTATGACTATATGAACGAGAAAATAAAGGAATATAATATAACAAAACAAACATTAGAAAATCTAAAAATATATTATACAAATAATATCATTTTAAAAGTAGATGATTTAGATAAAGTAAACCAAAAGAAATATATAAAAGAAATAAAAAGAAGAAAAATATTAAAAAATATAAAAGCAAGAAATTTAAAACAATTACTAAAGAAAATAATTTTAAATATAAATATAAAATGGTATTTAAAATTAAGATAATGGGGGGAAATATGCCTAAAGTTAGTATTATAGTACCAGTATATAATGTAGAAAGATATATAGTAAAATCAATGGATTCACTAGTAAATCAAACCTTAAAAGATATAGAGCTGATAATAGTGAATGATGGTTCAACAGATAGTTCAAGGAAAATAATAGAAATATATCAAAAAAAATATCCAAATAAAATAAAACTTGTAGATAAGGAAAATGGAGGTCTATCAGATGCTAGAAACTACGGAATACCTGAAGCAAAAGGAGAATATATAGCTTTTTTAGATTCAGATGACTATGTGGAGTTAGACACATATGAAAAAATGTATAAAAAAGCAAAAGAAGAAGAGAGCGATTTAGTAGAATGTGATTTTATATGGGAGTATTCAGATCGAAACAAGATAGATACTGGAAAAGTATACAATAATAAAAAAGAAATGCTAACATATGGAAGAGTTGTAGCATGGAATAAATTAATAAAAAGAAGTTTAATAGAAGAGCACAAAATTGAATTCCCAAAAGGGTTAAGATATGAAGATGTAGAATTTTTCTATAAAATGGTACCATATTACAATAAAGTATCATTTATAAAAGAGCCATTAATACACTATGTACAAAGAAGCTCATCAATATCAAATACACAAAATGAAAAAACAAAAGATATATTTGCAATAATGGACAATGTAATAAAATATTACAAAGAAAATAATTTATATGAAGAATATAAAACAGAGCTAGAATATACATATTCACGATTATTACTATGTAGTTCATTATTTAGAATAGCAAAAGTGGAAAATAAATTAATAAGAAAGCAATTATTACAAGAGACATGGACAAGATTGAATAGTGAATTTCCAAATTGGAAGAAAAACAAAATACTAAAAAAAGATAAATCAGTCAAAAATTTTTATATGAAAACAGTAAATAAATTTACATATAAAATATATTGTGTTATTTTTAGTGCATAAAGAGGTGATAACAATAAAAAAGATATTATTTGGAATAACAAGCCTAACATTAGGTGGAGCAGAGCGAGTATTAGTAGATATATCGAATAAACTGTCAGAAAAATATGATATAACAATATTTTCAATATATGATAATGGAGAGCTAAAAAAAGATTTAAGTAAAAAAGTAAAATTTAAATCATTATATAATTGTAGATATGATGAATTAACAAAAATACAAAAAATGTGGATTCCAATAAAGATATTGTTATTTAGCAAAATAATATATAATAAAAAAATAAAACAGGATTATGACACAGAAATAGCATTTTTGGAAGGTCCAATAACAAGATTATTTAGTACTAGAAATAAAAATACACACAAAATAGTATGGATACACAATGATATAGAAAAGGTATTTGGAAATGACTTTAAATCAAAAATAAAAAAATATATAGATAAGAACATATACAAAAAGTATAATGATTTAGTATTTGTTAGTAAAGATAATATGGATAAATTTCAAAATGTATATAATAATTTAAATGTAGAAAACATGCATGTTATTTATAATTACATAGATAAAGATTTAGTAATAAAAAAGTCAAATGTTAATATTAATATTGAATTAGATCAAAATGTAACAAACTTTTTAACTGTATGTAGGCTTGTAAAGCAAAAAGCAATAGATAGATTTATACGAGTTCATAGTAAATTAATAAAACAAGGATTAAAACATAAAGTATACATAATAGGAGATGGACCAGAAAAAAGCAATCTTCAAGATTTAATAAAACAAGAAAATGTAGAGGAAACATTCATTTTATTAGGGAAAAAAGAAAATCCATATCCATATATAAAAAATACAGATTATTTTTGTTTATTATCTGAATTTGAAGGATATGGAATGGTATTAGAAGAAGCAAAAATATTAAATAAACCAATAATAATAACAAATACAGCAGCAAGAGAATGTATAGAAAATTATCAAAAGTCATTGATATTAGAAAATAGTGAAGATGAAATTTATGATGGATTGTACAAGTTATTAAAAGACAATGATGAGAGAATACTTAATAATACACAAGCAAATGCAAAATATGATAATACAGAAAAATTACAAAAAATTATAGAATTAGTAGGTGATTAAATGAAGTTTTCTATATTAACAGCAACATATAACAGAGCAAAATGTTTACCTAAATTATATGAAAGTCTTATAAAAAACAAGTCAAGCAAATACGAAATAGAATGGTTAATAATGGATGATGGCTCTGAAGATGAGACAGAAAATTTAATAAAAGATTATATTACAAAAAATGAAATTGAAATAAGATTTTTTAAACAACAAAATCAAGGCAAAATGACAGCAATAAATAATTTAGCACAATATGTAACAGGTGAAATATGGATAGAGTGCGATTCCGATGATTATTTTACAGATGAAGCATTTGAAAAGATAGAAGAGCTATATGAAAAAAATAAAGAAAGAAAAGATATTTATGCATTTGCATTTTTAAAAATTGATCAAAATGGAAATAATATGGGAAATACATTCAAAAAAGAAGAAACAACAATGTTTGATTTATATTTTAAAGAAGGTGAAACAGGTGAGAAAGCATTAGCTTTTATTACTGAAGTTAGAAAAAAATATAGATATGAATTAGAGCATAATGAAAGATTTGTTACAGAAGCTAGGATGTACCATAAAATGGATAAGGATTACAAGATGATTTGTAATAATGAATATATAATGGTTTGCGAATATCAAGAAGAAGGTTATACAAAGAATATTAATAAGGAATTTGTGAATAACCCGTTTGGATATTATAGGTATTTTTATGAGATATTAAATGATATGGATATGAGAGGAGTCAAGTTTAGGAAGAGGTTGTATGTTGTTAAGCATTTTATTTTGTTTGGGTATTTAAGCAGGCAAAAGTCTTTTATAAAATGTACTAGTTGTAAAAATAAAGTTCTTATAATGTTATTGTATGTTCCAGGTAAGATAAAGTCTATAAGGTATATAAACAATACAATAAAATAGAACTAAAATGATATAATTAAAAAAAACTGCGGTTTTAGTGTGTTTATGTTAAACTATATATTTACAAATTATAAAATTTATGAAATAATTAAAAAAATTTATGAAATAATATGTTTTTTTTGTATAATTATGTAGTAGAAAACATAGATACATAGTTTGAGAAAATATATGATGTTAGAAAGAGGTATATTATGCAAGAAGAAAATAATAAAAGTATAATTGTAGATCATGTTTATAAAAGTTTTGAAGTATATTTTGATAAGGCAAACAGTTTAAAGGAGAAACTTTTATTTTGGAATAGAAATAAAAAAGAAGAGAGGCAAGTATTAAAAGATATTAATATTGAGATAAATAAAGGGGAAGCAGTAGCTTTAATTGGTGTTAATGGAGGAGGAAAATCAACATTATTAAAATTAATGACAAAGATAATATATCCTGATAAAGGAAAAATAACTACTAATGGGAAACTCACATCATTACTTGAGTTAGGAGCAGGATTCCATCCAGACTTTTCAGGAAGAGAGAATATATATTTTAATGCTTCAATATTCGGATTAACAGAAAGTGAAATAGATTCGAGATTAGAGCAGATAATAGAATTTTCAGAGTTAGGTTCATATGTTGATAATCCAGTAAGAACTTATTCTTCTGGTATGTATATGAGATTGGCATTTTCAGTAGCAATAAATGTAGATGCAGAAATATTATTAGTAGATGAAATTTTATCTGTTGGGGATCAACACTTTCAAGAAAAATGTCTAAATAAGATGAAAGAGCTAAAATCAGAAGGAAAAACAATGGTATTTGTTACACATAGTCTAGATTCTGCAAAAGAACTTTGTGATAGAGCAATATGGATACATGAAGGAAGTGTAAAAATGGATGGAAGTACTAGTGAAGTTATAAAAGAATATATAAAAGAAACAACATAAAAGATATATGAAGATTTGTAAAAAAGGAAGGAAATGTGATTAAATGAAGTGTTTTAATGTTTTTAAAAATTTATATAATTATAGAGAACTACTGAAGACATCAGTAAAAAAAGACGTGGGAGGGAAATATAAGAATTCATTTTTGGGAGTATTGTGGTCATTTGTAAACCCACTTTTACAAATTGCTGTATATGCAATAATATTTCCATTAATAATGAGAAATGGACAACCACATTATACATTATTTTTATGTTCAGCATTAATTCCATGGACATTTTTCTCAACAGTTATTATAAGATCATCATGTACTATGATTGAAAATGGAAATATAATAAAGAAAGTTTATTTTCCGCGAGAAATACTACCACTTTCAGTTGTTACTAGTGAGGCAGTAAATTTTGTAATATCAACAATATTAATTGTAGGTTTTGCAATATTTGAAGGAGTTGGATTGAGCAGGTTTTTAATATTTTATCCAATTGTATTAATAGTACAATATGTATTATTGATTGGAATTTCACTAGTAGTGTCAAGTATTACGGTGTATATAAGAGATATGCAACATATAATAGGTGTATTAATGCAATTATTATTTTATATAACACCTATAGTATATAATGCAGAATCTATACCAGCAGATTTTAGTTGGATATTAAAATATAATCCTATGACATATCTTATAAGTGCATATAGATCAATGTTTTACTTGCATCAAATGCCAGAAATGAAACCATTGGCTATTTTATTAGTAATAGGTGTTATTAATTGTATAATAGGGTATATTATATTTAGTAAGTTACAAAAGAAATTTGCAGAAGAATTATAATAGTAAAGAAAGGTACATAGTTATGAAGTTTAATTTTAATAATAAACCGGGCGAAAAATTAAATGTAAAGGAATATGAGAGTATAAAGCCAGTTATATCTATAATATTTCCAATAATAGGAAAAAATAAGATAAATATAAATTCAATTAACTCTATATTAAATCAGACATATCCAAATTTTGAGTTAATTATAATTGGTAATTATGATTATAATATTTATGATGAACGAATAAATGTTGTCAATAAAAGTTATAAAAATATATTTGAGGCTTTTAATTATGGTGCAACTATTGCAAATAGAGAATCTGAATATTTTGTTTTCTTTAGTGAAGGACAACTATTAGAACCGACATATTTAGAGACAATTTATTGGTCACTTATAACACATAAAGATGCATCATGGGGATATTCAAATGGAGTTGTATATGGAAAAAACGATGAAGAAAACCAACTATTTGATAAATATTATTTACCTCAAAAATTGAATTCTAATCTTTTATTTATGATAAGAAGAAAAGCTTTTGAGAAAATTAATGGTTTCTCAAGTTGTACAAGTTATTTTAGTGGATTTTCTAAATTTTGGAGAAAAGCACTAGAAAAGAATATGTTTCCTGTTCATTCAACCTGGTATTTAAATTGGATTCCATATGATAATTATTCTTCTTATTTTAAAGTTAAACAACAAATAAAAGGCATAAATAGTAAGAATGTATCAATTCAGTTTCCTTTCTTTAAATATAATTATGAAGAAATAGAAGAAAATATAAGTTGTCTTATAACTCCAAAAGTTAAAGCAAATAATAAAATTAATATACTCATGATAGTACCATGGATAATTATTGGAGGAGCAGATATATTTAATTTAGAGCTAATAAAAAGGTTAGATAAAAATAAATATACATTCACATTAATCTCAACAGAGCCTGCAATAAATAATTTAAGACAAGAGTTTGAAAATATAGCAGATGTATATGACATTACTTCATTTCTTGAGTGTAAAGATTATATACCATTTATTAACTATATTATAGAGAAAAATAATATAAATATGATATTTAATACTAGTAGCTTATTTGGATATTCAATTTTACCATATTTAAAAGGAAGATATCCAGAAGTACCTATCGTTGATTATATTCATATGGAAGAATGGTATAATAGAAATGGAGGATATGCACGTAGTTCTAGTATGTTACAGGGAATAATTGATAAAACATTAGTATGCAATTCTGTTACAGAAAAAATATTAATAAATTATTTTAAAAGAGAAAAAGATGAAGTTGAAACTGTGTATATAGGAGTTGACACAGAAAAATTTAATCCTGAAAAATATAATAAAGAGGAATTATTAGAAAAGTATAAAATTAAAAAAAATAATAAAATTATAATTGGTTATATTTGTCGTATATCAGAGCAAAAAAGACCCATGCTATTAGCTGAAATAATCAAAAAGACTATTGCCAATAGAAAGGATGTATTGTTTTTAATAGTTGGGGATGGCTCAATGCTAAAACAATTACAAAAGGCATTAAAAGATAAACATTTACAAGAAAATATAAAGTTTTTGCCAAGTACGAATAAAACACCTGAAATGTATAGAATTTGTGATATAACAATTAATTGCTCTATAAAAGAAGGTTTAGCTCTTACTGCATATGAATCACTTTCAATGGGAGTTCCAGTCATATCAGCAGATGTTGGAGGTCAAAGAGAGTTAGTTGATGATAATGTTGGAAAACTAGTTCCAAGTTATCAAGATGAAAAAGACATTTGTGACTTTAATTATACTGATGAGGAAATCTATAATTATGTTGAAGCGATAGATGAAGTGATTTCAAGATTAGATAAAACAAAAGAAAAATGTAGGAATAAGATATTAAATAGATTTACATTAGAACAGATGGCTGAAAACATGGACAATCAGTTTGAATATGTTTATAAAAATCCTAAAAAGAGTAAAATTGAAGCAGGAAGGGCATTAAATAAATCGATAGGAATTGCAAAAGAATTAGTAATTTCAAGTTTATTTGAAGATAGAGATAAGATGATATACCAAAGTAGTGAATTTTTTGGAAAAATATATAGTAAAGATGTAAAAATTACAAGAATGGCAAAATTTGGTCCTAAAATAAGAGAAACTTTGTGGAGAATGCCATTATGGAGAAAAATTACTAAATCACATTTGTGGGTAAAAATGAGGAATATATTAAAGAGAGGATAGTTATTATGGAAAAATATGATTATTTAATAGTTGGTAGTGGATTATATGGAAGTACATGTGCATATCTACTTAATAAAAAAGGAAAAAAAGTATTGGTAATAGATAAGAGAAACAATATAGCGGGAAATGTTTATACAGAGGATATAGAAGGAATACAAGTACATAAATATGGAGCACATATTTTTCATACAGATTACAAAGATGTATGGGATTTTGTGAATTCTTTTGTTGAATTTAACAGATATACAAATTCTCCAATAGCTAGATATAAAGATGAAATTTATAATATGCCATTTAACATGAATACTTTTTCTAGAATTTGGAAAGATGTTATTACACCAGGGGATGCTATTAAACATATAAATGAAGAAAAGAAAGAGATGGAAGGAAAAGAAATAAATAATTTGGAAGAGCAAGCTATTTCTTTAGTTGGAAGAACTATATACGAAAAGTTAATAAAAGGATATACCGAAAAACAATGGAATAGAGATTGTAAAGATTTGCCAGCTTTTATTATAAAAAGATTGCCAGTTAGATTAACTTATGATAATAATTATTTTAATGATAGATTCCAAGGAATACCTATAGGAGGTTATACAAAGTTAGTTGAAAAGATGCTTGAGGGAATAGAAGTAAAACTAAATACAAATTATTTTGACGAAAAAGATAAATGGGACGATCTTGCTAATAAGGTAATATATACAGGTATGTTAGATGAATATTTTGATTATAAGTTAGGACATCTTGAATATAGATCATTAAAATTTGAAACTAAGATTTTAGATAAAGAAAATTATCAGGGTAATGCAGTTGTGAATTATACAGGGAAGGAAGTGGCATACACAAGAGTAATTGAACATAAACATTTCGATTCAACTCAATTAAGCAGTAAAACTGTTATAACATATGAATATCCAGATGATTGGACTTCAGAGAAAGAAGCATATTATGTGGTAAATGATGAAAGAAACAATAAAATTGCAGAAGAATATAGGAAATTAGCCAAGAATGAAGAAAATGTAATTTTTGGAGGAAGATTAGCTTCTTATAAATATTACGACATGGATGATGTTATAAAAGAAGCAATGAATATTGTAAATAAAGAATTAATGTAAATTTTAAGGGGGATTCTCACATGATTAATAAAATTAAAAGAATTATGAAAAAAAATTCAATACAAAAAAGTGATGAAGAATTAAATAAAGAAATCGAAAAGTTTGCACAAAATGATATTTTGGTACTTGTACCAGATTTCCCATCAAATGAGTATAAAAATATAAATGTAGAAATATATAAAAGGGTAAAAGAATATATAAAAGAAGGGTTAAAAATAGATGTTATAGTAGCAAATGATTACTTTGTTTCAGATACATATTCATATCAATATGATGGAATTAACATATTGAGAACCGGATATAATCAGGTGAGAAATCTATTATTAAAAAAGAAATATAAAAAAATATTACTTCATAAACCAGTATTAACATATTATAAAATATTAAATGCAGTAAATATAATGGATACACAAGTAATAATATATTCATATGGAAATGATTTGAATTGTGATATAAAAAATGTTACAGATAAATATATTGTGCAAGAATTTTCTGATATAGAATCATATAACTCAAGGGAAAACTTTAAATTTGTTTTTATGAATGAAAAACAAAAGGAAATATTTGAGAAAATAGCAAATTTGAAAATAATTAATGGAGATATAATATGTGATGGAAAAAAAGATGTAGAAATGATAAAAAAATTTGATAAAGTTGAAGAGATAAAGATACCTAAAATGAGTGATCATCCATTATTGTCAATTAGTATAGCTTCATATAATGTAGCAAATTTTATCATTCAAATATTATGTAACTTATTAAGAGCAAAATATGCTAATAAATTGGAAATTTTAGTTGTAAATGATGGATCAAAAGATTCAACAGTAGAAACAGTACAAAAATTTATAGAAAAGTATTATAAAGAAGATGGACAATCAATAATTAGATTGATTGATAAACCAAATGGAGGTCATGGCTCTACAATAAATAAGGGAATAGAGCTGGCTACTGGAAAGTATTTTAGATTACTTGATGGTGATGATTATTATGTAATTAATCAATTAGATAAATTTATTGAATTTTTGGAGAAAGAGGATTCTGATATGATATTTACAGAATATTATGAAGATTTTTCTGTAAATGGAGAATATAAGAAAACAGAATTATATAAGGATATGATTCCAGGTCATCAATATAAATTTGATGAAATATGTATACCAGGTAAAGAAAAAATAGATTGGGGACCACTTCTTCATACTTCAACATATAAAACTCAATTACTCAAAGATTTAAATTTTAAAATTGATGAACATTGTTTTTATGTAGATAATGAATTTAACTTAATGGGAACTCTTATAAGTAATACAGTAACTTTTTATCCTTTATATATTTATAGTTATTATTTAGGTAGAGCAGGGCAATCAGTATCACCACAATCTTATAAAAAAAATGTAAAACAATTAGAAAAAGTATGTATGAGAATAATAGAAGAATATAATGAGAGAAAAAGTGAATTGTCAAATGAAAAGCGAAATTACATTGAGAAACATATGATTGTTAATTTATGTTATACAATGTATTGGATTGTTACAGAGCTATATACTGAAAAAGAGCCATTTATGGAATTTGATAATAAATTAAAAAAGTATCCTGAATATTATAATAGCGAAAAAATTGTTACTAAAAGAATAAAATTATTCAGAAAAAGCAATGGAAACCTTATGTTTCTTAATAAAATCAAATAGGTTAGGTAATAAAATAATTAAGGAGTTATAATGTAGGAAGAACAAAAAAATATGTGACCAAATTAAACAAAAGATAGAATAAATAGAAACGAGATATATGACCATTCAAGAGAGATAAGTAATAATAAATTGACGAAAATTTTAAAGAAATAGAGACAATTTGTGAAATAAGAGGTAAGTTAAAATATTTTAATATTGATAATATCCAATTGAATAGTACAAATAATAAAACAAAGAAAGTTCTAATATGTGGATTTTGTTAAACACTTAATTTTAGAGATAAACTAATTCTATAAACAGTGATAGGAGAAAAAAGATAGTAAAAGTTTGAAATTATAATAATGTTATGCGATAATTTATAACTATATATTGAAAGTGTGAATTTATTCATTATCCAACCAATGTAATGAATTATAATAAAACAGCAGTAAAATATAAGTATCTTACTGGGGAAATATTATTAGATGATATTAATTGTAATATGTTGTATGGTTTGAGTACAAACTCTTAAATAAATAATAAAGAATTTAGTGAAAAATTAAATTTTATAATAAATAATTGCTCATATTTTTCTTTAATAGTTTTTACTTGTAGAATAATGAATCAAAATCCTATTATAAGTATGAAATATCATATAATATTAATTTCGAATATACTAAATAAAAATATTCTTATTATAATATTGAGCATAGACATTATATGAACAAAATATATTGCTTAAGAGAACAATTATAAATTTTCAGATAATATTGGAAATTTAATAAGACAATCTATGTAGAAAATATAGATATACTCTTAATATATCAAAGTAATAGAAAATCTGTTGATAAAGATAATAGTTAACAAAGCTCTTGAAAATTCATAAGAAACTATGACAGATTTTTTGTGTAATAAATTTATAAATTGTAAATAGAACAGAAAGGTAAAATTAATCATGTACTTAAAGGTAAAATTTAAAAATAGTATTATTTCAATGTTTTCAACAGCAATTCTAATAATGCTAGCATATATAGTATTTAATTATGCACCATTTGGAAATAAATCATTTGCGGTTATGGATGCTCAAATTCAATATTTAGATTTTTTTTCTTTTTTGAAAAATGTGTTTAAAGGAAAGGATAGTATATTATATAGTTTTAATGCAACACTAGGTGGACCGACTATTGGAATCTTTGGATATTATTTAGCATCACCTATAAATTTATTGTTGAAATTTGTAAATGATGAAAATGTATTTTTAAATATAGCAACTTTAATAAAATTATCAATTGCATCTTTTACTTTTTCCTATTTTTTGGAAGTAAAATTTGGGAAAAAATTGAAAACAGTATTTAATGTAATTTTGGCAGTTTCTTATTCATTAATGCAATATAGTTTAGCGCAGGCATCTAATATTATGTGGTTAGACGGAATATATATGTTACCTTTGATATGTATAGGTGTAGATAAAGTTATAAAAAATAAAAATATACATTTTTTAAGCATTGCTGTTGGATTATCAATAATCTTCAATTGGTATACTGGAGGAATAAATTGTGTATTTTCGGCATTTTATTTTATCTTTGAACTAATCATGTACAAATTAGAAAATAAATGTAAAATAAGTGAGATTTTTAAAAGATTTTTTACTTATGCTATTGCAATGGTAATAGGTGTAATGATATCAAGTATATTATTTATTCCTGTTGTTTTCTCTTTGATGGGAGGAAAAGGTGGATCATTTGATTTTGCACTTATAAAAAATGAGTTCTATGGAAATATAATAAGTACTATGGTTAGTTATCATATGGGTTCAGTAAGTACATCACAATCACTTTCAATTTATTGTGGAGCATTTCCAGTAATTGGCATATTACTAATTATTACAGCTAATAATATGTCTATTAAAAAGAAAACAATATGTACTTTAATGTTGCTTATAATGATTTTTACATGTTATTATACACCATTTTTTATATTATTTTCATTATTTAAGAATTCGACAAGTTATTATTTTAGATACTCATATGTAATCATTTTTACAATGATATATATAAGTGCATTTGGATATATTAATTTTGAAAAGACACAAAAGAATAGAATGTATTACTGTGTGATTATGTTTTCAATAATTTTAGTAGTATTACAATTTATAGTAAAATCTACTGATATAAAATATGTATATGCAACAATATTTTTTCTATTGGTAGATACATATATAGTTTTTAGGGAAAATAAATTAGACTCAAGAAATTTTTACAGTATGCTAATAATCTGTTTATGTTTTGTCGAACTTTTATTAAATATGAAAATTATGTTTAGAAGTGGTAGTAGTGAAATTTTGTATAAGAATTATTCTGAAAGTCAACAAAAACAAATTGACAAATTAAAGGAATATGATAATTCTAATTATAGAATAAATCAAACCCTATTTAGGAATTATGAAAATGAGAATGAATTACCAGCTTATTATAATGATGCATTAGCATATAATTACATGTCAATATCTGGTTATACCTCATCACCAGATAATAATGCACTTGAGTTATTATCTAATATGGGTTATAGAACAGAAGGAGAGTGCATCACTATTGTTAATACATCTATATTACCAGTTGATTCTTTATTAGGTGTTAAATATATTTTATCAAATTATGAAATAAATGGATTAGAAAAGATTAAGGATTTAGGGGAGTATAATGGTAAGAGTGTATATTATAATAAATATGCTCTAAATATATCTTTTGCAACTAATGAGCTTAATCAAGTTAACTATGAAGGAAATTCATTTGAATATATTAATAATTTATATTCTAGTATACTAGGGGAAAAAATTGAAATATATGAAAAGGTAACTTATAGAAAAGATGATAGTTCAAATATAAATGGAAAAAATTATAGAAAATATATAATAAAGAATGAAAATAATGAAAATAGATATCCAATTTATGCATATTTCCCTTGGATTAATCAGTTTGATGGGAAAATTTATGTTAATGATAAATATGTAACTCAATATGCTAAATGGCTGTCTCCTCAAATTGTATATATTCCAACGGATGAAAAGCAAGATGTTAAAATAGAGATTAAGTCCGAAAATGAAATTGAAATTGGAGAAGAACAAATATATTTTGTAAACTTAGAAAAATTAAAATATGCTACAGAGAAAATAAACAAAAATAAAGTAGAGCAAATGAAATTAGAAAAAAATAAAATAATTATAAATTATAATAATATAAATAATATGAAAGATCTCCTTATTACGGTTCCATATGCAAAAGGATGGGCTTTAAAAATAAATGGACAAGAATACGAAATTGGTGAATATAATAAAATAATGGATATAAAGCTACTAAATGGTGAAAATAATATAGAATTAATATATAAAACACCTGGATTGAAATTAGGAATCAGTATTTCATGTATAGGTATGGTTATAATAATAATGGAAATGGTTTATGTAAGAAAGAGGGGAAAAAAGATTGAATAAAGAAGATATTAAAGTAAGTTTAGTGGTTCCATGTTATAATGAAGAGAAAAATATTGAAAAGTTTATAAAATGTGTAGAAAAAAGTTTTGAAAATAAAATATTAAATTATGAAATAATATTTGTTAATGATGGTAGTAAAGATAATACTTTAAATGAAATGCAGAAAAATGTAAGTAGTAATATTAAAATAATTAATTTTTCACGAAATTTTGGAAAAGAAGCAGCAATGTATGCAGGTTTAAAAAAATGTGATGGAGAATATATAGTAATAATAGATGCGGATTTACAACAAGATCCAAGTTATATTATAAAGATGAAAGAAATATTAGATGATAATAGTAAATATGATGAGGTCGCTGCTTATCAAAGTAAAAGAAAAGAAGGAAAAATATTAACGATTTTTAAAAATAAGTTTTATGATATTATGTCAAAGGAAACTGGTTTAGATATGAAAAGTGCTGCTAGTGATTTTAGAATGTTTAGAAAGAGTGTAATCAATGCTATTTTGATGTTAGGAGAAAAAAGTAGATTTTCTAAAGGAATATTCTCATATGTAGGATTTAATATTTATTATATTCCATATGATGTAAAAGAAAGGGAATTTGGAAATACAAAATGGAATTTAAAAAAACTATTAAAGTATGCTATCAATGGAATTGCAGATTTTTCGCTTAATCCATTATATCTTCAATTAAAAGTTGGTATATTTATGTTTATAGTATCAATAGTAATGTTAATAATGGTTATAATTAATAATGGAGAATTATATTGGAAAATAACTACAACCGTATTATTAATTATTTCCATTGAAAATATGTTGTTTGGAATTACAAATTTTTATATAGGAAAAATATTTACTGAGGTAAAAAATAGACCAATATATATAGAAAAGGAAAAGTAAAATGAATTTGATAAATATTATTAAAGGGAAATATAAAAAATATAAAGAGATAGTTAATTATCTGATAGTAGGTGGCTTTACAACTGTTATTAGTTTAGGATCTTATTATGCATTAGTGTTAACGATTTTAGATCCAAAAGATGGATTTCAATTACAAATTGCTAACGTGGTTTCGTGGATTTGCTCTGTTACATTTGCTTATATAACGAATAAAATATTTGTTTTTGAAAGTAAAGAAAAGAAGGTACTAAAAGAGGCTTCTAAATTCTATATGGCTAGGATTAGTACTTTATTGATAGATATGCTATTTATGTTTTTATTTGTTAGTATAATAAGTATAAATGATAAAATAGCTAAAATATTAGTACAATTGATAATTTTAGTATTAAATTATGTTTTCAGCAAATTATTTGTTTTTAAAAAAAGAGAGAATATTGATAAAACAAATTTATCAATAAATGAATAGAAATATTTTACGAAATGTTACAATCTGTGACAATAAATATAAATTTTATTGTCATAATTGTAACATTTTTTGTGAAGAATAAATGGAAAATATTGATATAAACTTTGCGATGATTTATGTTGAATTTTATTATATAGTTAAGTTATAATAATAAATGAAAGGAATGGAGGAGTTTTTTTATGAAAAAGAAGATTATTAGTATATTATTAGTTTTGACAGTACTATTTTTTAATATTTCATTAGCAGTAGAAATTACGAAACAGAATGAAATTGCGAATGAAGAAGAGGTTGTAATAGATGATGAGAATAAAGATATGGGAAAATCTGAAGATGAGAGCATCTCAAGAATACAGGAGAATAATGAAACAAAAAAAGTTGATATAGTAGATAATGAGCGTGTACAAAGTAAGATATCAAATGAAGAACAATTATATATAAATTTGGAAGAAAATGAAAAGACAATAGAAGATGGTGAATATAAGATAAGAGCAGTGCAAGATGAAGAGAAAATTTTTGATATACAAGCTGGAAGTAATGATTCTAAAGCAAAATTACAAATATGGAATGATTGTAATGTAAAACAACAGCGATATTTTGTTAAATATTTAGGAAATGGATTTTATAGAATTACAGCAAGAAATTCAAATAAAGTATTAGATGTAGAAAATGGAAGCGTAAAAGAAGGAGCAAGAATACAACAATATGATGATAATGGAACAGATGCACAAAAATGGATAATAAAAAAGAATAAGGATAATACATATAGTATAATCTCAAAACTTAATGGATTATACATAACTATACCAAATTCTAATGTAGAATGTGGAACAGAGCTTTTAATGTATAAAGAAAAAGGTGATATATCACAAAAATTTAAGTTTGATAAAATAGAACAGGAAATTGGACATAAAACAATAGAAGATGGAACATATGAAATTAGGACAGCCTTAAATAATAATATGATTTTTGATATTGTTGCAGGCAGCACAGAGTCCGGAGCGAAACTTCAAATTTGGGAAGATGCAGATGTATCACAACAACGATTTAATATAAAATATATTGGTAATGGGTTATATTCAATAGCTGTAAAGAAATCTAATAAAGCATTAGATGTTGTAAATGGAATAATGGAGAATGGAAATAGAATACAACAATATGATTGGAATAATACAGATGCACAAAAGTGGATAATTAAAGAAACTGAAAATGGTAGGTTTAATATAATTTCAAAAGGAACAGGTTTATATTTAACGATAGAAAATAATGAAGTGAAAAATGGAACAAAGGTATTAACGTATGGAAAGAATGAGAATGAAAATCAAGAATTTATATTTCAAGAAATAAAAAAGGAAAAAGGAACAAAAACAATAGAAGATGGTGAATATGAAATTAGATTAGCTTCGGATAATTCAAAAGTCTTTGACATAGAAGGTGGAAGTGATCAATCACAAGCAAAATTGCAGATATGGGATGACTGTGACGTTTTGCAACAGAGGTATATAGTAAATTATATGGGGAATGGATATTATAAAATTAGTGTGAAAAAATCAGGTAAAGTATTAGATGTTGAAGGCGGTGGACTAGATGATGGAAATAAAGTTCAGCAATATGATAATAATGATACAGATGCACAAAGATGGATTATCAGGGAAAATCAAGATGGAACATTTTTTATAATATCAAAACGTAATGATTTATATTTAACTATTAATAATAAGAATATAGAATGCGGAAATAAAGTATTAATGTATGGGCATAAAGATGAGGATTATAATCAAAAGTTTATCTTTGATAAAGTAGTAAAAGTAAATGGTGAAAAGATAATAGAGGATGGAGAATATAAAATAAGAATAGCACAAGACGAAAATAAAGTTTTTGATATTAAAGGAGGAAGTAACAATTCACAAGCAAAATTGCAGATATGGGATGACTGCAATGTAAAGCAACAGCGTTATTTAATTAAGTATATGGGAGATGGATTTTATAAGATTACAGCAAGAAATTCAAGCAAGGTATTAGATGTTGAAGGAGGAGGGCTAAAGGAAAAAACAAAAATACAACAATATGATAATAATGATACAGATGCACAGAAGTGGATTATAAAAAAGAATGAAGATAATACATATAGCATAATATCAAAATGTAATGGACTATATATAACTATACCGGATACCGAGGCACAATGTGGAACAGAGCTTTTAATGTATAAAGAAAATGATGGTATGTCACAGAAATTCAAATTAGAAAAAATAAATCAGGAAAGTGGTAATAGAACAATAGAAGATGGAACTTATGAAATTCGTACATCTATAAATAAAAATATGATTTTTGATATTACTTCAGGTAGTATGGATTCAGGGGCAAAACTTCAAATTTGGGAAGATGCAGATGTAGCACAACAACGATTTTATATAAGATATATAGGGGATGGCTTATATTCAATAACAGTAAAAAAATCTAATAAGGTATTAGATGTTGTAAATGGGGTAATGCAGAATGGAAATAGAATACAACAATATAATTGGAATAATACAGATGCACAAAAATGGATAATTAGAGAAACTGAAAATGGAAAATTTAATATAATTTCAAAAGGAACAGGTTTATATTTAACAGTAGAAAAAAATGAGATTCAAAATGGTACAAGAGTACTAACATATGGAAAGTCAGGAAAGGAAAACCAAGAGTTTACATTTGAAAAAGTCACAGAGCTAAATGGAATAGATGTTTCAGTATATCAAGGAAATATAGATTGGAAAGCTGTAAAAGAATCAGGCGTTGATTTTGCAATGATACGAGTAGGATATAGAGGATGGGGAACAGGAAGAATTGTGTATGATAGTAATTATAAATATAATTTAGAAAATGCATTAAAAAATGGTATTAAATGTGGAGTTTATTTTTATACACAAGCAATTAATGAAGCAGAAGCAAGAGAAGAAGCGGATTTTATAATTGATGCTATAAAACAATACAATATCACATATCCAGTAGTAATTGATTCTGAAGAGTCGACCACAGCTAAAATAGGTAGAGCAGATAAACTTTCGGTAGAGGAAAGAACAAGAATATGCGATGCTTTTTGTAAAAGAGTAGAAGAGAGAGGTTATACTGGAATGATTTATGCAAGCAAATATTGGTTCCATTTTAATCTAGATATG
Organism: uncultured Clostridia bacterium; assembly: GCA_934167365.1. GTDB lineage: Bacteria > Bacillota > Clostridia > TANB77 > CAG-508 > CAG-492. The sequence continues at coordinate 31,082 of CAKPKU010000001.1, read as the reverse complement.
AAAAAATTATCTGGATATAAAATTTGGCTAGCGCATTATACTGGATCTCCAGAAAATAAAACTGATTATAATGGAAAATATGATATATGGCAATATACAAGTAAAGGTAATATATCAGGTATAAGCGGAAATGTGGACTTAAATATAATATTTTAATAAAATTGTTTATTTAGGTTTAAGTATGTAATAGTTAATAGAATAGGAGAAAAAATGAAAAATATATTAGTAACAGGTGCCGCTGGATTCATAGGAAGTAACTTTGCAGAATTTGTGGTAAACAAACATCCAGATTATAATATTATAGTATTTGACAAATTAACTTATGCCGGAAATATGGATAATTTTAAAAAAATAAAAGATAAAATTATATTTGTAAAAGGCGATATTTATGATTTAGACAAAGTTTTAGAAACTTTTGAAAAATATAATATCGATGCTGTTGTACACTTCGCAGCAGAATCACATGTTGATAATAGTATAAAAACACCATTTGTATTTACACAAACTAATGTATTAGGAACACACACATTATTAGAAGTAGCCAAAAGAGTATGGGGAGAAGGTAGCCAAAATAAATTTGTACATATATCAACAGATGAAGTATATGGAACTTTAGGTGAAGAGGGATATTTTACAGAAACATCTCCAATAAAACCAAATAGTCCATATTCAGCATCAAAAGCAAGCTCTGATTTAATAGCATTTGCATATCACGAAACATTTAAAATGAATGTAAGTGTCACAAATTGTTCAAACAACTATGGTCCATATCAAAACAATGAAAAACTAATTCCTCATATGATAAAATTAGCTTTAAAAGATGAAAAACTACCAGTATATGGAGAAGGTTTAAACATAAGAGATTGGCTATATGTAGAAGATCACTGCGAAGCAATAGACTTAATATTACATAATGGAAAAGCAGGAGAAAGATACAATATAGGTGGTCACAATGAAAAAAGAAATATTGAAATTGTTAAATTAATACTAAAACATTTAAACAAACCAGAATCATTAATAGAGCATGTAGAAGATAGAAAAGGACACGATTACAGATATGCAATAGACCCAACAAAAATAAAAAACGAGCTAGGATGGGAACCAAAAACAAAATTTGAAGATGGAATTATAAAAACCATAGACTGGTATTTAGAAAATCCTGAATGGTTAAAATAATTAATATGAAAACAGGCAGAGAAAATTAAGATATTCTTTGCTTGTTTTTTGACAAAATATTTAAATTATAGTTAAAATATAATAATATCAAGACAATTTCAATAAAAATTATGAGTTACAACAATCTACAGAAAAAATCGAATTTTGTCTTACGATTTTCCTTGCCAAATAAATGAAATCATTATAAAATACATACAAGTTAAAAGCTTAATGCAAAATATTTTTTTATTTAGTTCAGAACAGATTTAAAGCTCATAAATTTTATTCAAAAATTTAAATTCTAAAATATCTCCCAAAGCATAAGTAATGCAATAGTTTAAGCAAACTTGAGCTACAAATATTAAGAAATTAAAATAAGATATAAAAAATTATATTCTCACTACAAATTTGTAATTTTCACAAAATTTTTATAAATTCATAAAATATTTTAATAAATTTCTAATAATTTTATATTCAAAATGATTTAAATCAAAAAATTCACAAAAAAAGCAAATTCAATACTACAGTTAAAATTTTCCATAAGTCTAAATCAAATTCCAAACAACATAAGTAAAAAACACTTAAATTATTGCATAAAATTTAACTAATATGTTAAAATAAAAGAAAGGAAAAACTATGACAAAAAGTTTAACAAACACTCACAACCCCAAATACCTACCAACAAATGATGTAATATTCAAATGTTTATTAGGAAATCCAGGAAACGAAAGAATAACAAAAAGCTTTTTAAAGCACATAACAGGAGAAGAAATTGAAGAAATATCAACAAACTTCAAATTAGAATTACTAAAAGAAAAACCAAAAGATAAGCAAATGGTAGCTGATTTAATTGCAAAAGATAAATATCTTCAAAAGTACATAGTAGAAATGCAAAGAAAAGCATATGATTATTTACCAGACAGATTTATAGCATATCTATCAAAAACATATGTAGCAGATATTAAAGTAAAAGAAGATTATAAAAAGCTAAAAAGAACAGTATTAGTAGTACTAATGGAAGAAGATTTTCCAAATTTAGAAAACATACAAGAATATCACACAGTATGGCATTATAGGGAAGAAAATCACAAAGAAAAAATACTAACGAAAAATACAGAAGTACATATATTAGAGCTAGAAAAATACAAAAGACACAAAAAGAAAACAGGAGAAATAGACCCATGGTTAGAATTTTTTATAAATCCATACGGAAAGGAGGTACAGGATATGGCAAGAACAAGGGCAGAATTAGAAGAAGCAGTAAGACAATTACGACTATTAAATGCAGATGAAGAAGTACAACAATTAGCAGATGCCGAAGACTGGGCACGATATGACTATAATAGTGCAATGTCCGAAATGAAGGAAAAAGGATTAGCGGCTGGAAGAGCAGAAGGATTAACTGAAGGAAAAGCCAAGGGAAGAGCCGAGGGATTAGCCGAGGGACATGCTAAAGGACGAGCCGAGGAAAGAAACGAACTTGTGAAAAAAATGTTGGAAAAGAAAATGGATATCAACTTGATATCTGAATTAACAGGTCTAACTGAGGAAGAAATCGAAAAGTTATAATCTGTCAATAGGGATGGCTTTCTTTGGCATACCTACAAATGATTGTCAATCGGAGCCGTTTCCTTTGGCAATTATAACTTATAGTATCCACTATAGTGAGAGATAGACAACACAAAATAAATATAACCTTTCATAAAAATTTGTAAAACCTTTTTATTTTAGGATGGAATATTTTTGAAAAAATATATTGAAAAAATTTTCGTTTTTGTTATAATGAATTCATAATAAATATTTTTTTACAAAAGCTAAAAGGAGGAAAATTTATGAAAAAGGTAGTTATATGTTTAATAGTTATTTTAATAATTGCTATATTAGGAGTTGGAGGATGGTTTCTTTTTGATAATCTTCAAAAAGAAAAAAGTAGAACAAATGAATTAGAAAATAAAGTTGCTGCAATGGAATCAAAAAATGAAAATAATAATTCAAATGAAACAAAAAATGAAGAAAACGAAAATAAAAGTAATTCAAATGAATTAAAAAATGAAAAAACAAAAGAAAATGGTACTCAAACATATGATAGTTTAAAGGGAACATATGAATCTCAAAAAATTAATATGAATGAAGGAACTAATTCAGAACCGTTTTATATGAATTATACAATAGTGCTAAGTAAGGAAGGAACTTTTTCTGCATATTATAAATGTGGGGATACAGATGCTCACTATGTAGGATATTATACAATTAACGAAAATCAAATTATTATGAATAGTGTTGTTTTAGTTGGAAATGATCCATCAGCAAGTTTGTGTAATGAAGTTTTTAAATTTAACTTAAATAGTGATGGAAGTTTTAGTGATAGTGAAAATAATAAATTTACTAAAACATCAAATACACCTAAAGAAGACACAAATATTGCAAAGGTTATAGATTCATATATGGCTGGAGGTTCAACATCTGGTAAAGATGGTCAAGGACCATGGTTCTATGGTTTGACTAAATAAAAAAGACTGTAAAAAAATATTCAAAAATCAAAAATCATTAAAAATTGTGATTTTTGATTTTTTTATACTAAAGATTAGTAAAAAATTAATATGAAATGAACGTGAATTATTAAAAAATATAATAATTTGAGGTTATTTTTTTATAGAACAGCTACATGAATTTATGTTAGAAGTATTTAAATCATGTATATGAGTTACATAATAATAATAACATTAACTCTGACTATTGTTCATCATAGTTAACAAGAGTCAAAGAAATAAGAAAAATGGCTCTCCACAAAATCTAACAAAAAAATATCCAAATACTTGCCATTAAATAAAAATTGCTATATAATGCAAAAAACAAGGAGGTATGAATTATGGCAATATTATTACCAGGAGGAGCAGGCTACATAGGAAGCCACACAGCAGTCGAACTATTAAATTCAGGAAAGGAAATTGTTATTATAGATAACTTTTCAAATAGCAAACCAGAAGTACTAGACAAAATAAAACAAATAACAGGAAAAGATTTCAAATTTTACGAAATGGATTATTCAAACAAAGAAGATCTAGAAAAAGTTTTTACAGAAAATAAAATAGAAGCAGTCCTAAATTTTGCAGGATACAAGGCAGTAGGCGAATCAGTAAAAAAACCAATAGAATACTATATGAACAACATTTCAGGAGCACTAGTACTATTAGATGTAATGAGAGCACACAATTGCAAAAAATTCATATTTAGCTCATCAGCAACTGTATATGGAGATCCAGCAACAATGCCAATAACAGAAGAATTCCCAACAGGAGGAACAACAAATCCATATGGAACAACAAAACTATTCATAGAGCAAATTTTAAAAGACATCTATAACTCAGATAACACATGGGATATCTGTATATTAAGATATTTCAACCCAGTAGGAGCACACGAAAGTGGACTAATAGGAGAAGAGCCACAAGGAATTCCAAACAACCTAATGCCATATGTAGCAAGAGTTGCAGCTGGAATTTTACCAGAGCTATCTGTATTCGGAAACGATTATGATACTCCAGATGGAACAGGAGTAAGAGATTACATACATGTAGTAGACTTAGCAAAAGGACATGTAAAAGCACTTGAAAAACTTGATAAAGAGCACGAAGGTTTATTCATATATAATCTAGGAACAGGAACAGGTTATAGTGTTTTAGATATGGTAAAAGCATTTGAAAAAGCAACAGGTAAAGAAGTAAAATACAAAATAGCACCACGTAGAGCTGGTGACATAGCAAAATGTTATGCAGATCCAGCAAAAGCAAAAATAGAGCTAGGATGGGTAGCCGAAAAAAATCTAGATGACATGTGTAAAGATTCATGGCATTATATTGAAATGAGTAAAAAATAATAAGAAGCACACAATACATTAATAACAATGTATTGTGTATTTTATTATATAAACAGGTAAACTAATATTTCAAAAATAGAAATCTAAAGCAATTAACTTATAAATATAAAACTAAAATTAATAAAATGTTTGAATAACTCGTTATAATATGTTATCATATACACATCTGATAAAAAGGAGACAAAAATATGAAAAAAGTATCAATAATAATACCAGCATATAATGAAGAAGAGTCACTACCTTTATTATATGACAGATTAAATAAAGTAATATCTAATTTAAGCAATTATGATTTTGAAATGCTATTCATAAATGATGGCAGCAAAGATAATACACTAGAAATAATAAAAAAATTAAGATCTAATGATACAAGAGTAAGTTATGTAGATTTTTCAAGAAACTATGGAAAAGAAATAGCCATGATAGCAGGTTTAGATTATGCAAAAGGCGATTGCGTAATATTTATAGATGCAGATTTACAAGATCCTCCAGAGCTAATACCAGAGCTGATAAAATATTGGGAGGAAGGTTATGATGATGTATATGCAAGAAGAAAGTCAAGAAGAGGAGAAACATTCTTAAAAAAATTTACATCAAAAATGTATTACAAAGTATTACAAAGCCTAACAAGAGTAGAAATACAAAAAGACACAGGAGACTTCAGATTATTAGATAGAAGATGTGTAAATGCCTTAAAACAATTACGAGAAACACAAAGGTGTTCAAAAAGTATGTTTAGTTGGATAGGATATAATAAAAAAGAAGTATTGTTTGATCGTGATCCGCGAATTGCAGGAAAAACAAAATGGAACTATAAAAAACTTATTGATTTAGCAATTGATGGAATAACATCATTTACAACATCACCATTAAGATTATCAACATATTTAGCAATTCCCACATTTTTAGCATTAATTATATACTGTATATATGTAATAATAAAATGTATTACACAAAATATAGCAGTACAAGCATTTCAAGCAATAATATTATTAGTATTATTTTTTTCGGGAATACAAATAATGTTATTTGGAATAATGGGAGAATATTTAGGCAGAATATTCAATGAAACTAAAAACAGACCATTATATTTTATAAAAGAATATAATGGAATTCGTGAAGAAAATAAAAAAAATTAGAAGTTATGCAAATAACTTCTAATTTTTTATCTTTTTAAGCAGCAGGCTCTTCTGTTACTACTGGATTAGTAGTATCGATCATTTCTTGAGTTGTTGATTGTGTATCTGGTGTTACTTCTTGTGTTGGAGTTTGAGTATTATTTGGTAAAAGTTGTAAAATATCAGCTTTAGTAATTTTGAAACCAAAGTCAGATAATTTTGCTGGTAATTTATCTGCTGCTGAATTAATAACATCAGTATAAATTGGTTGTAATTCCTCTAAAGTCATTGACAATACATCTACTGAATTTGAAGAGCTAATTTCTGGAATATCTGCTTTATTTGAAATCGTTCCTGAAATATCTAAATTAATAGAGTAAGATGATAGATTTCCATTAATAGAAAATTTTATATCTTGTTTATCAGAATTTAGTCCTGTTACATGATATGTATAATCTAATTTAGCTTTATCAAGTCCTGAAACACCTGCAAGTGAAGCCATAGATGCTAAAGAAGAAGATAATGAAACTGATAGATTAGATTTGAATTCAGAGCTTGAATTTATAAAATCATATTCAATTGTCATCAAATCTTGTTTTGAGCTTCCAGATGGTTTTACAGATATTGTAGCAGTACCTTTTCTAGAATCATCACTAGCCTCATATTCATCAGTAATTATAAGTTTTGAATATGTTGATGCAATAGTAGAAATATCTGTTGATGAACGAGCATAGCTAGAAGTGTTAGATGTTGCTCCCATAACTTTAGCAATTTTTTCAATATCTAATGTATATATATTTTTTCCATCAGCTAATTCTTCAGTAAAAATAATACTTCCATCATCATCTTTTTTATCATTTAATATAGAAACTTCAAATTTAACTGGATTATCTTTTTTTGAATATATAGTTAATCTTAAACATTTTTCTATATTAGAAAAATCATCTTTAGAATCTTTTAAAGATTTCAAAATTTCATCTAAATATTTTTCGATATCTGATTCGCTTAAATCTGATAAATCTGAAGATGTTTCGCCAGTTGCTTCAGCTATTGAATTTGAATATTTTTTTAATATATCAAATTTACTAACAATTAAACTTTTTAGAGTGCTGTCATTTTTTATTAATTCTATAAATTTTGTTAAGAAATCATATCCATCTTCACCTGTTAATGTCAATGAATATGCAGTAGTTTTTATATCCTCACCATTTACTGAAATCTTTTGATTTTTTTTGCTTGTATAAGCTTTTTTATCTATAAGATTTTCTAGGTTACCATATGTTTTATTAAAACTTTTATAATCTTTTTCTGATACATAAAATAAATCATATAGTAAGCTTGAAGAATCAACATTGCTAAGATTCTTATAAGCATTAATAGAGTCTAAATCATCTTTATCAATATCAATATTATTTTTTTTGCAGAATTCTTCATATTTTGATAAATCAAATGTTAAATATTTATCATATATATCAGAGCTTCTAATGCTAACAGATTGATCCTTAGCTACAGCCTCAATAGATATAGAATCCTTGTTGTTATATTTTAGTTTTGCAATAGCAGATGTTGTCTTTTTGTCCGCATCATAACTTGTAGATAAATTAAGTTTTGATGAACTAATTGTTTTTTGTGTGCTCTTGTCAAGTACTGATGTAGGTAAGTTCATATTCATACTAATATCTAAATTTGCAGTTGTAGAACCAGTTGAAGATTTTAGATTATTTAAAAATTTTTCATAGTCTGAATAACTACTTTCCTTTTCTGTTCCTAATAATTTTTTTGCTTGTAATGCGAAGTTAGTATTTGCTGGTTTCATAAAATTAAGTACATCTGTAAAAAAGAATAATGAAGCAAACACACCACCAAGTATTACAAGTACGCAAACAATTATAATAATTGCCTTTTTCATATAAAAATCCTCCTTTTAATTTTTTTATGTATTAATTATTACATAAAAATATTTTTTTTTCAACAATTACAATAAATAAAATATAACTTAAAAATTAGTCTAATAATTTATGTACGTATATACAATATTTAAGGAGTCTTATGTTGTAATTTAATTAGTATTGTGATAGTATTTTATATAGTTATTAATTTTTAAGGAGGCAAGGGGTTTAACCTATAATAATATGAAGCAAGAAAAAGAATTAATTAAAAACACATTTATAATTGCAATAGGAAAATTCAGTACTCAAATTGTATCTTTTTTATTAGTATCATTATATACTGCAAAATTGACTACTGAACAATACGGGAGTTATGATCTTATCATAACAATAATTACATTTATAACACCATTTATAACATTAACACTAGAAGAATCAATGTTTAGATTTTTAATTGATGCTAAAAATAAGCGCGAAGAAAAGTCTATAATTACACAAACGGTATTAACAATTTTAACAATGTTATTCATAGCATGTGTTATAATTTTTCTAGTTATAAAAATTTTCAAAATCAATACAACAAAACTATTTATACCATATGTTATAGCTGTTGTACTAATGGCACTTATGAATGCATTAGTAAGAGGTTTAGGAAAAATAAAATTATATTCATTATCAAATTTTATATTAAGTATACTTACAATAACACTAAATATAGTATTAATATGTGGAACTGATTTAAAAGTTGATGGACTATTATTATCTGTAATAATTGCAAACTTGGTTATGGTTATATTTTTATCAATAAGAGTTAATTTAAAAGAATTTATTGATATAAAAACTGTAAATAAAAGTTTAATGAAAGAAATGTTAGCATATTCTATTCCATTAATCCCACACAGCTTATCATGGACAATTATAAACTTATCAGATAGAGTAGTAATATCATCTATATTAGGAACGGCAAGTAATGGTATATATGCTATATCAAATAAATTTCCAACTATAATAAATACAGTATATAATTACTTTGCAATAGCGTGGAAAGAATCAGCAGCTAAAGCATTACATGAAGAAAATAGTGAAAGATATTACAATAAAATTTATTTATCATTGAAAAATATAGTATATTCGGCAACAATAGGAGTAATAGCTGTTGTTCCATTTATATTTAATATTTTAATTAAAGGAGGATATAAAGAGTCATATTTATATATTCCAATTTTAGTGTTTTCAGTATACTTTTCAAATATGGCAAGTTTTTATGGTGGTATATTTAGTGCATATAAAAGAACAAAAATAATAGGAACAACAACACTTATTTCAGCAGTAATAAATTTAGTAATAAACCTTATATTTATAAAGTTTATCGGAATATATGCAGCAGCAATTTCTACATTAGTATCATCAATATTTTTATATGTATATAGAAAATATAAAATAAAAAAACTAGCTAATTTTGCGCATTCAAAAGACTTAATAATTTCGGCACTAATTACTATTGTTGTATTTATATCATACTATTCAAATAATACAGTATTTCAAATAATGGCATTAATATTTGCAGTAATATATGCTGTATTAATGAATAAAGACATAATACAAATGGTTACCAATAAGATTAAAATAAAAAAATAGGTTGACTTTATGTAAAATTACAGTTAATATATAATATAGTAAATTTATAAATTCATTTGTTTTTTGAAGGAGAGTGTAATGTTATGTTAAAAAATATACACGAAATTTTTCGGACTGTAAATTACTATGTATATAAGGGTATTAAATACATAGAAGAAACAAAATTAATATCCGAATTTTTTGAAAGACATGACATAACAGATGAGATGATTGCCAATATAAATGATATGGTGGTAATATTTTTGTATTTGGCAATTGCAATTTCTATAATAGTAAATATCAGAAAGATTATACTGAAAAAAAGTGATAAGCAATCAAGAAACAAAAATCAAAATGACGAAATATATTATCAGGACACAATGGAGATTGATACAGAACAGGTGAAAGCTTTGATGGAACAAGAATCAAAAAAATAAAATGGATTACCAACAATTACAAAATGTAATTGTTGTTTTTTTGCATAGCAAATATTGTAAGATATATATTATGCAATTTTTATATATGAATAGTTTAATGTAAATTTATTTGCTATTTATAATAGGAAATTTTTTTATAAAAAGAATGTTTATTATTGTAAAAAAAAGAATCATATTTTATAATATAACTGTAAAAAAACACATAAGAAGGAGTAAAAATGAAAAAAAGGTTATTTATTGTTATATTAATTATTATATTTTCATCATTACAGTTTTCGACATTGGCAACAACAATTTCAGATTATCAGTCTCAACAAAAAGAAAAAAATGAGGAAAAAAAGTCGGCAGAAGAAGATTTAAAAAATCTTCAAAATGAAAAGAAAAGTGTTCAAGAAGAGGTTTCAAATCTAAATGAGTCTATATCAGAAGTACAAGCAAATTTAAGTGATTTAAATGACAAAATAGAAAAACTAGATGACACAATAAAATTACAACAAAAAGATCTAGACGAAAAAGAAAAATTATTAGAAGAGCGTTTAGTTATATCATATATGAATGGAAAAATGACATATTTAGATGCTTTATTATCAGGTGGAATTGTTAACTTCATTTCAAATTATGAAACTATAAAACAAATAGTTGAATATGACAATAATTTAATAGAAGAAGTCAAACAAGGTAAAGAACAACTAGAGCTTGAAAAACAAGAGCTAGAAGATTCTAAAAATAAAATAACTGAAGATAAATCAAAACTAGAAAAAACAAAACAAGAGCGAGAAAATAAAGTAAAACTATTGTCAGAAGAAGAACAAGTAGCACAAAGAAATATAGAAGAAAAAGAAAATGAGTTAGCAAGAATAAATGAAGTAGTAAAAAAAGAGCAAAAGAGAATAGAAGAAGAGCGTAAAAAGAAAGAGCTAGAAGGGCTTAATAAAAAGAAAAATGAATCAAATTCAAATAACAAAGAAAATAATACAACAAATAATACAAATAAACCAACGTCTGATTCAAATGTATCACCTACAACATCAGGTAGTATGTCATGGCCAACAAGAATTACTCACAAAATAAATTCAATATATGCTCCAGGAGGCAGAAGTGATACTTCAGGATATATAGGAACAGCTCATAAAGGACTAGATATTTATGCACCATCAGGAACACCAATTTACCCAGCAAAAAGTGGAACAGTAGTATATGTAAACAATAAAGGCTATGGTGGCGGATGGGGTCTTTATGTAGTAATTTATCATGGAACTGATAGTAATGGTAAAGCATTATATACAAGATATGCTCATGCTAGTTCAATAGCATCAGGAATTTCGGTCGGTACAAAGGTAACAACTGATACAGTTATTATGTACGCAGGAGCAACAGGCGCAGCAGAAGGAGCACATTTACATTTTGAAGTATGTTTAAATAATATGTATAATCAAGTAAATCCATGTACATATCTAGGTGTATCAAATGCAAGAGGAACATATTAAAACAATATTTTTTATAAAAGAAAGTAATTAAGTTAAGAGCATTTTAATAATTAAATCAATAGAAAGCTTATTTAGGAATATTATTTATTAAATTTAAATATAAAAAGTTGAAAAAAAGCAAATTGGATAATATAATAATGAAGATAAAAAGATAGGAGGAAAACAAAATGGATAAAAAAAGAGGATTTGAAATAGCAAAAGGGTTTGAAAATCAAGGAATTAATTTGCCAGAGAGAAAAACAAAGTTTTCAGCAGGATATGATATTGAAGCAGTAGAAGACTGTATAATACCAGCATTTAAACCAGGACAAAAACCAGTACTAGTAAAAACAGGATTAAAGGCATATATGCAAAACAATGAATACTTAATGCTTTGCAATAGAAGTTCAAACCCAGGAAAAAAAGGTCTAATATTAGCAAATAGCGTGGGAATAGTTGACGCCGACTATTATGGAAATCCAGATAATGATGGAGCAATAATGTTTGCATTTTATAATTTTTTTGAAAATGATATAGAAATAAAAAAAGGTGATGTAATAGGACAAGCAATATTCATGCAATATGGAATAGTAGATGATGATAAAGCAGAAGGAAATAGAGTTGGAGGATTTGGGTCAACAAGTAAATAAAACTTTTACATAATATAATTAAATTAAAAAAATTTTATTCACGAAAAAAGCCAAAATACCAATAAAAAACAGATATTACATAAAATAAAAAAGATGGCAAATGCTTTGACTTTTGCCATCTTTTGTTGTATAATAATAAATGTAGTTGAAAAAGAACGATACCTTTATTAACTTCAATAAAATAAGCAATGGAAGGAGTTGACTTACATGTTCAATGTAGGGGATAAGGTCGTATACCCAATGTATGGAGCAGGTACGATAGATTCAATAGATAAGAAAAACATTTTAGATGAAGAGGTAGAATATATAAATATGTTGATGCCTGGCGGGGTAAAGGTAATGGTACCAAGTAATCAAGCAACAAATCAAGGATTAAGAAATATAATATCTAAAGATGATGTTGAAAAAGTATTTTGTATACTTGAAAATGATGAAACTGAAATGTCAGATAATTGGAATAAAAGATATAGAGATAACATGGAAAAAATGAAAAGTGGAGATATATACGAAGTAGCAGATGTTGTTAGAAATTTAAGCTTTAAACAAAAAGAAAAAGGACTATCTACTGGAGAAAAGAAAATGTTAAATCACGCTAAACAAATATTAGTAAGTGAATTAGTATTAGTAGAAAATGCAACAGACACAGAAATGCAAAAGTTAGTAGATAATAAAATTGATGTATCATTCAAAGAAAATAGGGCAAATGAAGGTATAGAAAATGAAATAAGCACAAACAATATAGTAAATAAATTTATACCATTCACATCAGAAAGTACAGGAACATCACAAGATTAAATTAACTAGGTGAAATCTGAAAAACAGATTATCCCATAAGATTAGTATATGGAAAATAGAAATATCTATTTTCCTATTTTTGGGAATTAGGGACACACATGAATAAAAAACAAAAATTCATATGTGTCCCAAGTTTCTAAAAAAAGAAAAAAGTTTAGAAATTATGTAAATGTAAAAAGGATTTCCAGCATTTGTGTCGAATTATATAATATAACAATGAAGGAAAGGTAGGTTTAGATGGTGCGATATAGTGATGAACTTATAGAAGAAATCAAAAGTAAAAATGATATTGTAGATGTAGTTTCACAATATGTATCATTAAAAAGAAGTGGTAGAAGCTATTTTGGGTTATGCCCTTTTCATAATGAAAAATCTGCATCATTTGCAGTATCACCAGATAAACAAATTTTTCATTGTTTCGGCTGTGGAGTAGGCGGAAACGTTTTCCATTTTATAAGTAAAGTTGAAAACATAGGTTTTAGAGAAGCAGTAGAAGTGTTAGCCAATAAAGCAAATGTAGCATTACCAGTAACATCTACTTCAGCAGAAGAAGATAGATTATATTATATGAGATCAAAGATATATGAAATAAACAAAATTGCAGCATTATTTTATCATAAAAATTTGTATAATCCAACATCTAAACCAGCACAAGAATACGTAAAAAAAAGAAAGTTAGATAATAATACTTTAAAAACATTTTTAATAGGGTATTCATGCAATTTCAATGAATTATACAAAGTACTAAAACAAGAAGGTTTCAAAGAAGAAGAAATATTAGCTTCAGGATTGGTAAATAAAAATCAAAATGGAGAGTTTATAGATAGATTCAGAAAAAGACTAATGTTTCCAATTCAAGATGAAAGAGGAAAAATAATTGCATTTGGAGGAAGAGTATTAGATGACTCAAAGCCAAAATATATAAATTCTTCTGAAAATATTGTTTATAGTAAAGGAAGACATTTATTTGGTCTATATGCTGCAAAAAAGCAACCAATGAAAAAAATATTAATAGTAGAAGGATATATGGATACAATATCATTACATCAAAGAGGAATTACTAATGTAGTAGCATCTCTTGGAACCGCGATGACAGAGGCTCAAGGAAGATTACTTAGAAAATCTAGTGAGCAAGTAATAGTAGGATATGATGCAGATGGTGCAGGACAAGCTGCTACAATAAGAGGATTAGAAATTCTCCAAAATTTAGGATGTGATGTAAGAATATTACAAATTGAAGGTGCAAAAGACCCTGATGAATTTGTTCTAAAATATGGTCCAGATAGATTTAAAAAATATATGGACAATGCAATTTCATTAGTAGAATTTAAAATCAAAAATTTGAAAAAAGAATTAAATTTAGATATAGCTAATGATAAAATAAAATTTTTAACAGAAATAGCAAAAGAACTTTCAAAAATTCAAAACAGTATAGAAAAGGAAGTTTACATAGACAAAATAGCATTAGACTATAAAATTTCAAAAGAAGCAATTTATGCCGAGATAAACAAAATTATTTATGAAAAAAACAGCAATACAAAAGTTTTGGAAAGAAAAGATATGACTGTCAAACCAAAGATCAATAAAGAAAATATTAGTGATTCAATAATAAAGAAAGAAAATTTAATCATATATTTATTAATAAATTATCCCCAAGAAGCATATTTAAAATTGAAAAATATAATAAAAATAGAAGACATAAAATCGACAGAAAACAAAGAAATACTTCAAAAATTGTATGAAGAATTAGAAAAAGGAGATAGTAATATTGTAAATATATTAGATATATTTCAAGATGAATCAATAATAAATCATTTAAGTGGAATAATGGCGACAGATTTTGAAATATCAGAAGTATCAAAATGTATAGATGACATTATAAATAATTATGAAAAAGATAAATTGATTTCAAAAAGAAATGACATAATAAAAAAACTTGAAAACACAGATCAGTTAACAAATGATGAAATAGCTAATTTGGAAAGAGAATTGAGTGACTCAATTATAAAACTAGCTAAAATGAAGTAGGAGGTATTAGTCTAAATGAAAAATTATAGTATTGAAATAGAACTTATAGATAAAACTGGTAAAAGTATAAAAAACAATAATTCAAGTTGCAAAATTAACAGTGTAGAAATAAGTGCAGATAAAAAAGGGGTATATGTTTTAAATCAGGACTTTGAAAAAGCAGAAAATAAAAATAATTATAAAATAGAATGTGGAAACAAAACTATAAGCCTAAAATTAGCCATAAATAATGGAAAAATTAGCTATAAAAATACAAAATTAGAATTAAGTGAGTCAAATAAAAAAGTAGAAGTTGAAAAAGAGACAATAGTAAATAATTTGGCTTGGAGTATAGATCAAAAAAATCAAGCAGTTTTAATAAAAATTATAGTAGGTGACGTAAAAGAAGCTGTTAAAAAGAATGATAAAAGCATAAGTGAAGAAAAAAATGTAAAAGAAATAGAAGAAACAAAAACAATAAAAGCAGAAAAAGAGGAGAAGGAAACAAAAAAATCAAAAGACTCAAAAATATCTGAAAATAGCAAAGAAAAAATAGAAAAAATATTAGAAAAAGCAAAAAAACAAGGAAGTATAACATATGGCGAATTAGCATCTGAACTTGGAGATGTAACACCAGATCAAATAGAAGAAATATTTGAAAAATTTGAAAAAATGGGTGTTAACATAGATAAAGAAGACAATGATGATGAAGAGCCAGATTTAGAGGACCTAGAAGAAGTTGAAGAAATAAAATTAGATGAAATAGATGTAACCAACATTGAAGGAGTAAGTGTTGATGATCCTGTAAGAATGTATTTAAGAGAAATTGGTAAAATTCCACTTTTAACATATGAACAAGAAATCGAACTTGCTAAAGGAGTTCTAGCAGGAGATGAAGAATCTAAAAAAAGATTATCTGAATCAAATCTTAGATTAGTAGTAAGTATTGCAAAAAAATATGTAGGAAGAGGAATGTTATTTTTGGACTTAATACAAGAAGGAAATATGGGCTTAATAAAAGCAGTAGAAAAATTTGATTATACAAAAGGATATAAATTTAGTACATATGCTACATGGTGGATTAGACAAGCAATAACAAGAGCAATTGCAGATCAAGCAAGAACTATAAGAATTCCAGTTCATATGGTAGAAACTATTAATAAATTAATTCGTACATCAAGACACTTATTACAACAATTAGGAAGAGAGCCTACCCCAGAAGAAATAGCAAAAGAAATGGAAATTCCAGTTGAAAAAGTTGTAGAAATTCAAAAAATAGCTCAAGATCCAGTATCATTAGAAACACCAATAGGAGAGGAAGACGACAGTCATTTAGGAGACTTTATTCAAGATGACGATTCTCCAGCTCCACAAGATTCTGTTGCATATACGCTATTAAGAGAGCAATTAGAAGAAGTAATGGGAACATTAACACCAAGAGAAGCAAAAGTATTAAAATTAAGATTCGGACTAGAAGATGGAAAAGCTCGTACACTAGAAGAAGTAGGAAAAGAATTCAAAGTAACTCGTGAAAGAATAAGACAAATTGAAGCAAAAGCATTAAGAAAATTAAGACATCCAAGTAGAAGTAAAAAATTAAAAGATTATATGAATTAAAAGATTATAATTGAATAGAATTTAAAGAAAAAATCAAGAATACACTTGATTTTTTCTTTACTTTATGTTAATATATTTACAATATGCTAATTATAAAAAAGATGGAGGTGCAATAGTTAGCTAATGGAAGAGATAAAGCAAAGCAATGGTTTTATACAGGTATTAAAAAAGACAGCTTCAAAATTAAGTCTTGCTTTTAAATGTATGTTTTCTGAAAAGAATGATGAAGAAGAGCCAAATATGGATGATCCCGAAGTAAAATTATTCTTTGAAACTACAGAAAAGATAGATAAAAAATTGCAAGAAAAGTCTAATTTAAGAAAAAATGAATTGCAAAAACAAATAAATCAAGTATTACCTAAAAACTCAAGAGATATAGCAAAAACAGTAAATGAAATACAAAATAATAATGTAAAAGATAGAAATGATTGAAGAAAAAAACGAAATAATTTTTAATTATTTCGTTTTTTTTATTGACAAATTAATAAAAAACAATTATAATAAAAATCGCTGATGGCGAGATAGCTCAGTTGGCTAGAGCATCCGGTTCATACCCGGCAGGTCGATGGTTCGAATCCATTTCTCGCTACCATTATTAGAGGAAGAAATCCTCAAAATCGAAGTAAATTATGATTTTCCATAATTATTACTTCGATTTTTTTATTTAATTTCATATGTAATATTTTGGCAAAATTTAATAAAACCATTTTTATAAAATAGGAAATTGTCAATTTAAAAATATAGAATTTAACCAATTCATTAAAGACAAATTATTTAGTACTTTTTTCATTTCTAAATAAATTTTCATATTCTTTACACTTAATTTTGTAATCCATCTGTTGAGACAAATATCTATAATACATATATGCCTGCTCATATTGAACAGCTGGATTAAAAATATTTTGATCAAACATGTTCTGATCCATATTATTTCCATCATATGGAGTATAAGGTGAGTAATTATTAAAGTCCATAATAGTACCTCCTAAAATAATTTATTAAATTATATTAATATCAAATAGTTTTATGCTAGATATTTTTGGTTTTTTTATCATAGTATCGAAAAATAAGAATAATCGAAAAGAAAATTAAGCCAAGTGCTAAAGCAATAGAAAGTTTACTTTGTAATAAGAAATTATCGTTTGGTAAATCAAACATAAAAATTGGAACATATTTAATAAACAATATAGTATATAAACTTGAAATAGCACCTTGCATAATTTTACCATATAAATATATTTTTATAGAAAGTTTTGATTTTGCGATTATACTTAAAACTTGAAGTAAAATAGAAAAACCACCAAACCCCAATAAAAATGCTGAAATTATAATGTTATATGAGATAATTTTAGCATGAATACTACTAACTGTATTAACACCATTTGTAAGCTCTATTAAACCACATATAATACTTTTACTATATGTAGTAGGAATATTAAAAATATTTAATATATTATTAATAAAATCAAATATATTTAATCTATTACAAATTGAAAGTATTATAGAAAATAATACAACAAATCCACCAATTAAGAATATTGTAGATATAGCTTTTTGTATGCTATTACTCAAAATATTTCCAAGACTAGAAATTGAATAATCAGCTTCATCATCAATAGACCTATAATTAAATGATTTTAGTTTATATGTATGAAATAATCTTGAGAAAATTCCTAAAATAATTCCAACACTAATACTAGATAAAATATGAGTTACAAATAGTAATATTCCTATTGTAGAATTACCAAAAAGGGCTATTCCAACTGTCCCAATAATAAATAATGGTCCAGAATTATTAGTAAATGCAAGCATTCGTTCAGCCTCTTCTTTGGTACATATATTTTTAGAGTAAAAATCTGAAACAATTTTAGCACCAACAGGATATCCACTAATAATTCCCATTAAAAAAGCATAAGCACCTTCTCCAGGAATATTAAAAATAGGTTTCATAAATTTGTTTAAAAATCTTCCAAAAATAGAAGCTATATTTGTGTAATTTAATAATTCAGTTGCAATAAAAAATGGAAAGAGAGCTGGAACAACACAATTAGCCCATAAAACCAATCCATCTTTAGCAGCACTCAAATTGTTTTTTGAAAAAACAATTAAAAGCACCATAAATATTCCAAAAATAATAGTTAAGATATTTCGCTTAACTAAAATAAATATCTTCATAAAAAAATACCTTTCTAAAGCTTAATTCTTATTAATAACTATGAAAACTAAACAAATTTATTACAAAAAATAAATAAGTATCAGCTTTATTTAAGCAGAAAAATATGGTATAATAAAAAATATCAAATGAGAAAAAAGTAGTAAAAAATATTATAATGAAAAACATATTAAATTATTTCATTAAATAATAAAAAAATATATAAATAATAGGAGGAATATAATGGAATATAGATATAAAACAGAAGGCGTATGTTCAACTGAAATTATTACTGATATAGATAATGATATTATAAAAAATATTGAAATTATTAATGGATGTAATGGAAATTTAAAAGGAATTGCAAGATTGCTAAAAGGAATGAACATAAATGATGTAATTGCAAAACTTAAAGGAATAAAATGCGGATATAAAGATACATCATGTCCAGATCAAATTGCAAAGGCTCTTGAAGAGTATAAGAGCAATATTAAGTAAAAAGGAGTTTATTACAATATGAATGAACTTTATAAAGATTTAGAAGAAAATCAAAAATTTTTAGAATTAATAACAAATATAAAAAGCCAAAAAGACCTGATAACAATATCAGGTCTATCTGATGTTGGAGAAGTACAGTTTATTTCTGCAATTGAAGATATGTTAAAAAAGAAAATATGTATAATAACATATAATGAACTTCAGGCCAAAAGATTAGCTAAAGATTTTAGATATTTTTTTGATGAAGTAGAATTATTTCCTAAAAGAGAAATTGCAACATATGATTACATTGTAGAAAGTAAAGACTTGCCATATGAAAGAATTAACATTTTAAACAAAATAAAACAAAATAAGTGTGAAGTTATAATAACTACAATTGAAGCAATGATGCAGAAAATGATTTCTAAAGATGTTTTATATAACAACATTTTAAATTTAAAAGTTGGAAATGAATGTAAATTAGATGATTTAAAAAAATATCTTCTTAATTTAGGATATGAAAGATCAGATTTAGTAGAAGGAAGAGGTCAATTTTCAGTAAGAGGTGGAATTGTAGATATATCAACTGATGAAAAATTTGGAATCAGACTTGAATTTTGGGGAGATGAAATTGATTCAATCAGAAAATTTGACTTAATATCACAAAGATCAATCGAAATGTTGGAAAATATAGAAATATACCCATCACATGAATTTATTTTAGAGCAAGATTTAAATACAATAAAACAAAGAATTTCTAAATGTGAAAAATGCTCTAAAGAAGATGAAGAGCTAATATTATCAGGAGAATATTTAAGTAAAGTAGATAAATATTTTAACTGCTTTTATGAAAAGCAAGAAACATTTTTTGATTACATAAAAGAAGACTATTTAATAATATTAGATGAACAAACTAAAATAAAACAAAGAGCGGAAAACATAATTATAGATAATAATAATTTAATAAAAACAATATCTGAAAAAGGAAAAATAGTACCAGATTCAATAGAAAGTGTCAGCAATTACGAATATGATTTAGATAAATACAATTGTATTAATATAGAAAAAAGTGATAATGCAATAGGAAATAATATATATTATTTCAAATATAAAGATATTAATTATTATAAATCTGAAACAGAAATTTTATTAAACAGACTAAAAGAAGCTTTAGAATTAAAAAAGAAAGTTATCATTTTAGGAGGAAATGAGGAGAATTCAAGAAAAATATCATTATTATTAACAGATAATGACATAAATCATAGATATAATAAAGATCTTATAAATGCAAAATATGGCGAAATATTAGTAACAACAGGAGCTCTTACATCTGGTTTTGAATGTGCTGATATAAAATTATTAGTAATAAGTAGTGAAGAATTTTTTACAACAAAAACTAAAAAAAGAAGAGCAAATAGTATTTTTAAACAAGGAGAAAAAGTAGTTTTTGCAGACCTAAAAATTGGAGATTTTGTTGTTCATAAAGTTCATGGAATTGGACAATATATTGGAGTAAATACAATAACAACACCAGACTTTATTAAAGACTATATTAAAATTAGATATAAAAATGATGATATACTATATGTACCAACAGATGCATTAGATACAGTTAGAAAATACGTTGGAAGTGATGGAGCACCTAAAATTTATAAATTAGGTGGAAAAGAATGGTCAAACACAAAAGCAAAAGTAAAAAATAATTTACGCGAAGTTGCAAGAGAGCTTATTGAGTTGTATGCCAAAAGACAAAAAGTTAAAGGATATGCCTTTTCAAAAGATAATGAATGGCAAACACAATTTGAAAATAGTTTTCCATATGTAGAAACAGAAGACCAATTAAGATGTATAGAAGAAGTAAAAAAAGATATGGAAAATGATAAACCAATGGATAGATTACTATGTGGAGATGTTGGATATGGTAAAACAGAAGTTGCAATAAGAGCAGCTTTTAAATGTGTTATGGATGGTAAACAAGTAGTATATTTAGTTCCAACAACAGTTCTTGCAGACCAACAATATGAAAATTTTAAATCACGTATGAGTGAATATCCTATAAAAGTTGAAGTATTAAATAGATTTAAAACAAAAAAACAGCAAGATGAAATAATAAAAAAATTAAAACTAGGAGAAATAGATGTAGTTGTAGGAACACATAGAGTTTTAAGTAAAGATGTAGAATTTAAAGATTTAGGCTTATTAATAATAGATGAAGAGCATCGTTTTGGAGTTAAAGACAAAGAAAAAATAAAACAGTTAAAAAATACAGTAGATGTACTAACAATGACAGCAACGCCAATTCCAAGAACATTACATATGTCAATAGTAGGAGTTAGAGATATGTCTGTAATATATGAGCCACCACAAAATAGAAAACCTGTTCAAACATATGTTATGGAATATGACACAGAAATTATAAAAGAAGCAATAACAAAAGAGCTTGAAAGAGGTGGTCAAGTTTATTATTTATACAACAATGTTGAAGGTATTGCAAAAAAAGCAGCTGAACTATCATTACTTGTAGATGAAGCAAAAGTTGCATGGGCACATGGTAAAATGTCTGGTAAAGAAATTGAAGAAATAATGTATGACTTTATTAATAAAAAAACTAATGTACTTGTATGTACAACAATACTTGAATCAGGAATAGATATTCCAAATGCAAATACAATTATTGTCGAAAATGCAGATAGATTAGGTTTAGCACAGCTTTATCAAATACGAGGTAGAGTAGGCAGAAGTAATAAACAAGCATATGCATATATAATGTATAAAAGATCTAAAATACTATCAGAAGTAGCAGATAAAAGACTAAAATCAATAAAAGAATTTACTGAATTTGGATCAGGATTTAAAATAGCAATGAGAGACCTAGAAATAAGAGGGGCAGGTAGTTTACTAGGTGAAATTCAACATGGTCATATGGAACAGGTTGGTTATGATATGTATTGTAAATTACTTGATGAAGTTGTTAGAGAAATGCAAGGAATTCAAGTTGAAGAAGAGCCAGATGTACAAATTGACATTAATATTTCAAGCTATATTCCAGATGAATATATAAGTGATTCTAGCCAAAAAATTGAGATTTACCAAGACATAGCATTATGTAAAACCGAAAAAGATATTCAAGATGTTATAGATGAAATAATTGATAGATATGGAGCTATGCCAGAAGAGCTTGAAAATTTAATAGATATTGCAAGAATTAAAAATTTAGCTAAAAACATAGGAATCATCAAGATTTCCCAAAAAGGAGAAAATTTTATATTCTATTTTGATAAAAATAAATTTAATTTAGACATAGAAAAAATTGTAAAACTATATAAAAATGATATATTATTTTCACAAGCAAAAGATCCATATATAACATTAAAAACAAGACAATTAGATAATAAAAATAAATTAATAGCTATAAAAAAATTTTTAAGCGATGCTACAAATTAAATTTAATTATAAAAATAAAAAAGAAATACTATGTAAAGCTAGTATAAATTATAATGAAAATAGCATAATAAATCTTGTTAGATTATGCAACATAAAAGGGCTTAAAAACTATATTATGTATAAAATTTATTACATAGTCTAGAAATAAAAGTAATTTTATAAGTATCTTGATTACAAATGTAAAAAAATACATAACAAGATATTATTTATTAGGAGGGACATATGCAAGTAATTACTAGTAAAGAAAATGAATTAATAAAAAACATAAAAAAACTTAAAGAAAAAAAATATAGAGATATTTACGGCAAATATATTATTGAAGGAATTAAACTTATAGAAGAAGCAATTCAAGAGCAAGCTGAAATAGAGCACATTATTATTTGTGAAGATTGCCTAAATAAAGATTCTATTGATAAAAAACTAATGTATGAAATTGCAAAATTAGACTGTATATATGTAGATAGCAAAGTTTTTCATATTTTAACAGATGTATCTAATCCTCAAGGAATACTAGCAGTAATAAAAAATACAGATAAAAAGAGCTCTGTTAAATATGATGAAGATATTATAGTTGTATTAGATGGAATACAAGATCCAGGAAATTTAGGAACTATTTTAAGAACAGTAGATAGCGCAAATTTGAAGCAAATAGTTATATCAAAAGAAACAGCAGATGTATTTAATTCAAAAGTTGTAAGATCAACAATGGGAGCAATATTTAGAGTAAATGTTATTAAATCAGAAGATTTAGTAAAAGATTTAATAAAAATGAAAGACAATGGATATGAAATAGTTGTAACAGCTTTAGATACAAATGATAGTGTATATGATATACAATATAATAAAAAAGTCATAGTAATAGGAAATGAAGCAAATGGAGTATCAAAAGAGATTCAAGAAATTGCTGATAATAAAGTAAAAATTCCAATGCTTGGAAAAACAGAAAGCTTAAATGCATCGGTAGCAGCAGGAATAATGATATATGAATATGTTAGAAATAAAGTTTCTGGTACAAAATAGTAATATTATGAAATATTACTGTATAAAAATAAATTTTAATATATTAACTAAAAGATCTAAAATAAACTTTAATTGCTAAAATAGTAATGAAAACCAAATTTCATAAAAAATTTAAAAAAAATATTGACATAATTTTAGAAAAGTATTAATATAAAAGACCAAAGGTAAAATACCTAAAGCTCATATTATAGGAGGATTTTTTATGAAAAAGAGCAATTCTAAAAGAAGGAATGCCATTATTATGGTAATCTTAGTTAGTTGGAGTATGACTACAACAGCTTGTGGTTCTATAGAACAAGATAACGACTATTATCTCAAGTATACAAATGAAACAAGTAAGTATTATGAAGAAGTAGCTCAAACAACTAACAGTGCTACTAATACTAAAGCAGCAGAAAATACTACAGAAATATCAGCGACAACAGTAACTGATGTAGTAGTACAAACAGAAGCCACATACAATAAGACAGAAACATGTGGTGAAACGGAAGAGCAATATAACATGACGGAAACATATGATGAAACAGAAGAGCAATATAACATGACGGAAACATATTATGAAACAGACATATATTATGAAATACCAACAGATAATGAAATCGAATTTAAAACAGAGCCTGTTGAAGTTTCTAGTGAAGAAGAAACCAGAGAGACTGAAGTGACTTTGACTGAACAATATACTACTTTGACAGTTGAATATACAACAGACGATAATGATAAGTATATTCCAGTAGTTACTACTACTGGCATGACAGATTATGGTGACATTGTAGAAACTGCTCCAGAAGTGGTTCAGACATCAGAAGAATCTAGTCAGACAATAACTACAACGGAAGAAAGCACTGAACCAGTAGTTACGACTGTTACTACATATAATACAAAATTGTCAACGGAATGTACGATTGGAAACACATTAGAAGCTAAACCAGACGATAGTACGAATCTAGTTAATCCAAGTAAATATGGGATAAAAGCGAGTGATGAAAATATTCTAATAGATGAATCAGTATTGACTAATGAATATGGTTTGTTGGATATTTACAAAAAATATAGTGATTTCCATATTGCGTGGAAACTAGAATCATTAGATTCTGGAAAATCGTTAGAATTTAACAACTCAAACGAAGACTTTTTTTCAAGTTGTTGCACTATTAAGGCTGCTTTAGCTCTATATGTATGCCAACAACTAGAGTCTGGATTATCAGGAGATACACTAGATACGGAGCTTTACTATGACAGAACAAATTCATTTCATGCTCATGGAGGTTCTGGAAACATTCAGAAAACCGGTAGTGGTAATTATACAATAAGAAAGTTATTAACAGAATGCATTGTCGTATCAGATAATGATGCATATTGTGTTTTGTTGGATCATTTTGGAATACAAAATTTCAATAACTGGCTAAAAAAAATAGGTTCAACTTCCGTGGTTTCTAAAGCAAATGTAATGGGCTTTGCTAATCTTGAAAATAGAGCTATTGAATGGAAGGCGATAGTTAATTATTGCGATCAAAGCAAAAGTACCGAAAGTGAATTATTATGGAGTATTTTGGAAAAGGCTGAAAGTTCGCCAATAAGGAATGCAATAAATAAGTATACGACATTAGATTGTACTGTTGCACACAAAAGTGGTTGGTATAATGGAAGGTCTGGTACATCCAATGATTGCGCAGTGATTACCTTGAAAAACGGAAAAAGGTACTTAATGATAATTCTTACTGAACGAAGAGGAGGAACATATAATAACAATTTGGTAGAAGCAATTGCTACCGACTTAACGAATTTTATGGATTCTGTAGATTAAAATTTAGTAAAATAAAAAAAGTATTAGTTTACAACTAATACTTTTTTTATTTATTTCATGAATAATTGTAAAATATTGGAATATACTACTAGTAATAATAAATTGGAGGAAGTACATATGACAAAAGAGTATAGTAAAGAAAGTTTTATTCCAGAAAAGAGTTCAGATGAAAAAAAAAGAGAGCTAATGAATAATATTTTAATAACTCAAAAAAAAATAAAAGAAGCAAATATAAATTATGAATATGCAGATGGAGAGCTAATAGATTATTTTTTATATACAATAAAAGCTGAGCAAGCAAAACTAGATTACTTATTAGGAAAAGCAAAGTTACAGGGCATTACAGTAAATATAGAAGAAAAGGTAGATTTTAGAATAAATAGTAATGCAAAAAAAGCATAATTAGTGGTTATTAAATAAAAGATGAGGAAAAAGTATATTCCCATCTTTATGGCTCTGGGTATTTTAAAACAAAAAATTTAAATATAATATTCAGAGATTTGTAAAAATTTATTGAATATGGGGAATTTTTGAAGTATAATTATATGGTGAATTTAAAGCATTTATATATTAAAAAATGCAGTAAGAAGGGACTGGTAAATATATGATTAAAATAGCTTTTTTTGATACTAAAGATTATGATATCAATTTATTTGACAAATATAATAAGGATTTTGGTTATGAAATAAAATATTATGAATCACGACTAAATTCAGAAACTGTAAAATTAGCAAAAGGCTTTGATGTTGTTTGCATATTTGTAAATGATAAAGCAGACAAGCCTGTTTTAGATAAATTAAATGAATATGGAGTAAAATTAGTAGCATTAAGATGTGCAGGATTTAACAATGTAGATTTAAACAATTTAGGAAACTTAAAAGTTGTAAGAGTACCTAAATATTCACCATATGCTGTTGCAGAGCATGCTGCTGCATTATTATTAAATATAAATAGAAAAATATATAAATCATATCAACGTGTAAAAAAATATAATTTTTCATTAGATGGTTTATTAGGGTTTGATTTACATGGAAAAACAGTAGGTGTAATAGGTACTGGAAAAATAGGAAAAGTATTTATTCAAATAATGAAAGGATTTGGAACAAATGTACTAGCATATGATGTATATAAAGATGAACAAGCTAGTAAAGAGCTAGGGTTTGAATATGTTTCATTAGAAGAGCTATGTGAAAAATCTGACATTATATCATTACATTGCCCATTAACAGCTGAAACAGAATATATAATTAATAAAAAAACATTATCATTAATGAAAGAAAATGTAATAATAATAAATTCTAGTAGAGGTAAATTAGTTTGTACAGAAGACCTAATAGAAGCAATGTCAAACAATAAAATTGGTGGAGTTGGACTTGATGTTTATGAAAATGAAGAAGAGTTCTTCTTAAGAGATTTATCAGGCTCATATAAAAGAGATAAAAATTTATCATTGCTAATATCTATGCCAAATGTAATAATAACATCACATCAAGCGTTTTTCACATCTGAAGCATTAAATAAAATAGCATTAGACACATGCCAAAATATTTCAGACATATTTAGCAAAGGTGAATGCGTAAATGAAATAAGATAATATTAGCGGGTTATATAACCCGCATTAAATTTATTAATAATAAGAATTAAGATGAACTTTGCTCTATAATAGAAAAACTCTACATATACGTACATATTAACGGTAAAGTTGATTTGTTCTATAATAGGAAAGTTCTATACATAGGTATAAATTAATTTAATGGTAAATTTGATTGATTTATTATTCTAAAAAAAGCAATTTCCTATTATACAAAAAGACTTCGCCAAAACATTGCACACAAAATTACTGTATAATTTTGATGTGCGAACAATTTAAATTTGAAAGAAATGAGAAATAAATATGATAAAAATATCAAATGTAAAAATAAGATCAGATATTTCCGAAGATGAATTATTTGCATATATAGCAAAAAAATATAAAATTAACGAAAACGATATAATACAAAAAAGAATAATAAAAAAATCAATAGATGCACGCAATAAATCAGATATATTTTATAATTATTCAGTTGAGCTAGAATGTAAAAATGAGAATAAAATAAAAAATGCACAAAAAGTTGAAAAAGTAGAGGATTATAAGATTGCCGTTTTAAGAAAATCAACTAAAATGCCAGTAATAATAGGTGCAGGACCAGCAGGTTTATTTTCTGCTCTTACATTAGTACAAAATGGCATAAAGCCAATAATTATAGAGCAAGGGAAAACTGTTGATGAAAGAAAAAAGGATGTTGATGAATTTTTAAAAACAGGAAAATTGAATACTTTATCAAATGTACAATTTGGTGAAGGTGGTGCAGGTACATTTTCTGATGGAAAATTAACGAGTGGAATTCATAATCCGTTGTGTAAAAAAGTGTTAGAAGAGTTTTATAATTTTGGAGCACCAAAACAAATTTTATATATAAATAAACCACATATAGGAACAGATAACTTAATAAATATTATAAGAAATATGAGAAATAAGATAATTGAGTTAGGTGGAGAGTTCATATTTAATGAAAAAGTTGTTGATTTTGAAATACAGAATTCTGAAATAAAAGCTGTAATTTGTAGTAAAAAAATAGAAACTGATACAGTAATTTTAGCAATAGGACATAGTGCAAGGTCCACATTTGAAAAACTATATGAAAAAGGTGTAAAAATGGAGAAAAAGAACTTTTCTGTGGGAGTAAGAATAGAGCATAATCAAAAAATGATCAATGAATCTCAATATGGAAATGAAACAAAACTAAAATTACCACCTGCTGAATATAAAATGGCATATCATGGAGATGAAAGATCTTGTTATACATTTTGTATGTGTCCGGGTGGAACTGTTATTGCATCATCAAGTGAAGAAGGAACAATTGTTACAAATGGAATGAGTACATTTTCAAGATCTGGTGAAAATGCAAATAGTGCAGTTTTAGTGAATGTAACTCCAAACGATTTTAAAGGAGAATCACCTTTAGAGGGAATGTACTTTCAGAAGGATTTAGAGGAAAAGGCTTTTAAATTGGGAGGCGGAAATTATAATGCTCCAATACAAAGATTTGAAGATTTTGAATTGAATAGAAAATCTGATTATATAGGAACAATAAAGCCAACATATAAACCAGGAGTTACACTTTCAAATTTAAATGAAATTTTGCCAGATTTTGTGGCAAAAACTTTGGTAGAGGGTATTAAGTATTTTGATAAATCTATAAAAGGTTTTGCAAATCCTGATGCTATATTGACAGGAGTTGAAACTAGGAGTTCATCACCTGTTCAAATAACAAGAGATGAAAATAAGGTTTCAAATATTAAGGGAATATATCCTTGTGGTGAAGGTGCTGGATATGCAGGGGGGATAATGTCTGCTGCTGTTGATGGAATAAAGTGTGCAATAGCGGTTTTAGAAAAAGAATAGAATATAATGTGTGAATATAAAGCATAATTGTCCAATAATTATCATAAATACTATATAAAGAGGTGATTGGTTTGGAAAATTATGCTTTTTTAGTTTATTTTGGATGTATAGTAATGATTTTTGTGATAGGAAAATTGTGTATTTGGCCATTGAAGAAGATTTTGAAGTTAGTATTTAATTCTATTGTGGGTGGAGTTTTAATATATGTAATAAATTTAATTGGAAGTGGATTTAATTTTCATATTGGGTTGAATTGGGGAACTATATTGTGCTCTGGAGTGTTGGGAATACCTGGGGTTATATTATTGATTGTATTAAAACTAATATTATAGAAAAACTTGACAA
Organism: uncultured Clostridia bacterium; assembly: GCA_934167365.1. Classification (GTDB taxonomy): domain Bacteria; phylum Bacillota; class Clostridia; order TANB77; family CAG-508; genus CAG-492. The sequence goes on along the minus strand of CAKPKU010000001.1, from coordinate 1,767 downwards.
TATTATGTAAAAGGAGTACAATAATATCATTAAATTCCAAAAGGAGGAGTTTTTGTGAAGTATCTCTTATTATTTGCATTTATAATAGGTCTTATGATTGGACATGCAATGTATATAAGATGGAGATGGAAAATGCTTGTTGTCAGATTTCTAACTGAATATGATAGGGTTATGAGGTCTTTCAAACTATTTTATAATTTTGCAAATAGAGAAACTGATGTTTTAGAAACATTGATTGAAAATTCTGGAATAAGTAAATCTGAATTTCTGGAAGTTCAGACAAGTATGAAAAAAATTGGATTAGAAAATATAAAAAAAAATGCTGAATGTTTATTAGAAGTGTATGAAGATAATTTTAAAGAGCTCGATATTGAGGAACTAGATTATCGGGCTGAAAGTTTAATAAGTATACTAATCGAAATAAGAAGGTGGTTACTTTGGCATAATGAATAGTTAATAATAGAAAATAGATTCAGGTTATAACTTTAACTAGAATCTATTTTTCTTTTATTTTAATTATATATTTTTTAGATATTATGAAAAATCCAGTTCTTACTTGAAATCTAATATTTAGCTTTTAATTTAGAAATCTTTTTACAAAGTGTAAAACTATCAAAAATTTAAAAAATCACTACACAAAGTGCGAAAAGTATGGTAAAATATTTTAGAATTGCATTTTTTAGTTATAATGCAATATATAAGATTTTTTATAAAAAGGAGGAATTAACATGTCAGGACATTCAAAATGGCACAACATACAAGCAAAAAAAGGAAAAGCTGATGCAGCAAGAGGTAAGATTTTTACAAAATTAGGAAGAGAATTATTAATAGCAGTAAAAGCAGGTGGTCCAGATCCAGCAGGTAATTCCAAATTAAAAGATGTAATAGCAAAATGTAAAGCAGCTAATATGCCAAATGATACAATTAATAATGCAATTAAAAAAGCAGCTGGTGCAACAGATAGTGCAAATTATGAAGAAATGATATATGAAGGATATGGTACAAATGGAGTTGCAGTAATTGTTGAAGCTAGTACTGATAATAAAAATAGAACAGCAGCTGATGTTCGCCATGTTTTTGATAAAGCTGGTGGAAATTTAGGAACAACAGGATGTGTATCATATTTATTTAATAAAAAAGGTGTAATTGTTATAGATAAAACAACAACTGATTTATCAGAAGATGACTTAATGATGATTGCTTTAGATGCAGGTGCAGAAGATTTTTCAGCAGATGAAGAAGTTTATGAAATAACAACAGATCCATCAGATTTTTCACAAGTTAGAGAAAAATTGGAGGAACAAGGTTTAGAATTTTTGGAAGCTGAAGTGAAAATGGTACCTACAACAACAGTTGAGCTAGATGAAAAATCAGCTGAGAAAATGCAAAGATTGTTAGACAATTTAGATGATTTAGATGATGTATTAAATGTATATCACAATTGGGAAGAATAAAATAAAAAAATAAGCATACTATTATAATAGTATGCTTATTTTTTTGTATAATAGGAAAGCTCTATACATAGGTATAAATTAATTTAATGATAAATTTGATTGATTTATTATTCTAAAAAAGCAATTTCCTATTATACAAAAAGGCTTCTCCAAAACATTGCATCCAAAATTATTGCGTAATTTTGGCGTGCGAACAATTTAACGCGGACTTTATTCGCTATTGTTGTTAATAGAATTTTTAATAAAAAGGAGTGAGTTTATGGAGTTTATATTAAGATGTTTGCCAATGGAATTAGTGAAGTTAATAAGATTG